>DASWRR010000370.1:0-2297 GCA_036403055.1 Ilumatobacteraceae bacterium
CCGGAAGGCCGAAGTGGAAGCTGACGACCGGCGGACGGAACTCCTCGACGACGTCTGCCACCTGATGATCGAAGGGAACACGCGCCGGACCCGCCGGAACGTCGTCGGGATCGACGCCGAGCTCGGCGTAGTACGGGGCGAGCGTGGCGCGCCATCGGAGGTCGGCCTGCGGGTCAGCCTCAGGGTGGCGGTGCACGAAGAAGTTGACGTTGTACGAGTTCGTCGTCCCCGCCCGCACTGCCTGCAACTCATCGCGCAACGCGTCGTGCGACAGCATCGCCCCTGGCAGCGATCCGAGCGCGCCGACGTTCGAGACCGCAATCGCCAGGCGACTGCCGTGCACTCCTGCCATCGGGGCTTGCACGAATGGAAGTTCGATCTCGAACAGCTCGACGATCGATGCCGTTGGTCGTGCCATGGCGGGCCTCCGAGTCCTTGGTCAGTTGGGCCGTTCGTCGATCTGCCTGCGCACATCGGCGAGGTGATGATGAACTTCGTGGTGCGTGTGGACGGCGATCCACGCCACGTCGCGCACCATCGGCGTCGGGTAGTTGTAGATGACGGTCCGCCGCAACGCCTCGTCGTCGCAGCGCGCCAGCGCGCCGGCAAACAGACCGGCAGCATCGCGAAGTTGGCGCGCAACTGCGGATGGATACTGCTCGTTGTACCCGTCGTGCTCGACGCGTTCATCGCGGCCCATCGGAACGACCGACGGCTGATCCACACGTCGCGCCAGCAGCACACGTTCGCGTTGAACGAGCAGGACGTCGCGAACGTGGCAGCCGTACTCGAGCACGGACCACGTGTCGGGCGCCGGCCGCCGACGGAGGTCGGTGTCGTCTTCGATGATCACGGCGAACTGCTCGGCTCCGAGCGCGATGCGACGGCCGGCTTGGCGTGCGAGTGCAGGGTCGTACGTGAACCCGCACTCCTCACACCTCTCGACCGGAGCGTCCTGACTCATCCTCGTTCACCTTCGGAGTCGAACGCTGAGACAGGTGACGCAGCCTTCGAGCTTCTGGAACTCGCCGATGTCGACCTCGACGGGGTCGTATCCCATCGACCGGTACATCGCCGCGGAGGCGGGGCAGTCGCCGGCGATCAACAACTTGTCGTCGCCGAGCAGCACGACGTGAGCGCCCGACTCCTCCGGAGTTGCCATGAACTTCGGGAACAACGTCGTGTCGTCGACCGAGTCGGGCCAACCGACGATGGTCCCGTCGGGCAACGCCGTCACCGCGGACTTGAGGTGCAGAACCTTCGTTGTCGGCACGGCGACAACTGTCGCGCCACGCGGCTCGAGCAGCGCCGCGAGTTGGGTGATTCCGTCCGAGTTCGTGCGACCACCTCGACCGACGTACACCGTGTCGCCGACCTTCAAGACGTCGCCGCCGTCGAGCGTGCCGGGCGCCTCGATCGTGGCGGTGTTGTATCCCAGCCGCGTGATCGCAGACCGCACTGCATCCGTTTCCGGCTGCCGGCTCGGCGCACCAGGACGTGTGATCACGGCGAGGTCCGCGAACATCACGATGGTGTCTTCGATGAAGACGGCGTCGGCGCAATCGTCGGCGGCGGGCACCTCGATCGTTTCCCAACCATGACGGTTGAGCTCGTCGACGTACGCCTGCCACTGCTTCACCGCGAGGTCCACATCGACATCGGTTCGCTCGAAGTGCGTCAGCAGCCCTTCGTTCAGCCGAGGGCCCGGACGGCGGACGAGCGCTCTCACGCCTGGAGGTTGGTCGCGAGGAATGCCATCGTCTTTGCCCATGCTGCGTTGGCGGCTCCTTCGACGAAGAAGATGTCGCTCTCATGGTTGTCGAACGCATGCCCGGCGTTCTCGACGTTGAGGATGAAGCCGGGGCGACCGGCCAACGCCGCGCCGACCGCGTCGATGCCTTCATTGGGGATGTAGGGGTCGTTGTTGCCGAAGTGGAACAGCGTCGGGCAGTGAACCTGATCGATCATGCCGATCATCGACGGAACACCCGAGCCGTAGTAGCTGACGCAGCAACTCGGTTCGGCATTGATCGCGACACCCCACGCGAGCGTGCCGCCGAGGCAGAAGCCCATCACGCCAGGCGCCTTCTCGATTCCTGGTTGGGACTGGAGATGGCCGAGCGCCGCGATGCAATCTCCGACGGCGGACGGAAAGTCGAGGTGCTGGACCTTGTCCATCGAGGCGACCAGACCTTCTTGCGTGTGATCGCTCTCCCAGTTCGGGGCGAACCGCCAGAAGACGTCGGGCGCCCCGACGAGATACCCCGCTTCGGCCAACCGCTCGGCGACGGCTCTGA
>DASWRR010000371.1:0-1616 GCA_036403055.1 Ilumatobacteraceae bacterium
CGAGGCGGCGGGTGAGGTAACCGGAGTCGGCGGTGCGAAGAGCGGTGTCGGCCAGGCCCTTGCGGGTGCCGTGGGTCGAGATGAAGTACTCGAGGACCGATAGGCCTTCACGGAACGAAGACTTGATCGGACGAGGAATCATCTCGCCTCGCGGGTTCGACACCAGACCCTTCATGCCCGCGATCTGCGCGATCTGCTGCGGGTTACCGCGAGCACCCGAGTCGACCATCATGTTGATCGGGTTGAACGGCAACGACGCGAGCTGCGCTTCCATCGCCCGCTTGATCTCCGAGTTGGCCGACGTCCAAATTTCGACGTCTTTCTGGCGCCGCTCGTCGTCGGTGATGATGCCGCGCTTGAACTGCGTCTCGGTCTTCTCGGCTTCCTTCTCGAAGCGGTCGAGGATCGCCGGCTTTTCCGGTGGCGTCTTGACGTCGTCGATCGAAATCGTGAGGCCCGACTGCGCGCCGTAGCGGAAGCCGTTGCTCTTGATGCGGTCGAGCGACTCGGCGACGACGACCTTCGGGTAGTTGAACGCGAGCGTCTCGACGATGGAACCGATCGACGTGTTCGACTTACCGATGACGTCGTTGACGTAGGGGAAGCCCTCGGGCAACGCCGAGTTGAAGATGAGCCGGCCCGGCGTCGTCTGGAGGTCGTCGATATACGTCTCGCCGGCCTCGTTCACCTTCTCGGTGCGGTAGGTGATCATGGCGTGGATGGACACATCGCCCGCTTCGAACGCCTTCTCGACCTCGTAGAAGTTGCGGAACACGCGGCCTTCGCCGTGCGCGCCGGGAACGACCAGCGTGAGGTAGTAGCAACCGAACACCATGTCCTGCGTCGGGACCGTGACCGGGCGACCGGTCGCCGGCGACAACACGTTGTTGGCCGACAGCATGAGGATGCGCGCCTCGGCCTGAGCTTCGGAGCTCAGCGGAAGGTGCACAGCCATCTGGTCGCCGTCGAAGTCGGCGTTGAACGCCGTGCAAACGAGCGGGTGGATCTGGATGGCCTTGCCTTCGACGAGCACAGGCTCGAAAGCCTGGATGCCGAGGCGGTGCAGCGTTGGCGCCCGGTTCAGGAACACGGGGTGCTCCTTGATGACCTCGGCGAGCACGTCCCACACCGGCGCCTTGCGGCGCTCGACCATGCGCTTGGCCGACTTGATGTTCTGCGCCAATTCGGTGTCGACCAGCCGCTTCATCACGAACGGCTTGAACAACTCGAGGGCCATCAGCTTGGGCAGGCCGCACTGGTGCAGCTTCAGCGTCGGGCCGACCACGATGACCGAACGGCCCGAGTAGTCGACGCGCTTGCCCAGCAGGTTCTGACGGAACCGACCCTGCTTGCCCTTCAACATGTCGGACAGCGACTTGAGCGGACGGTTACCGGGACCCGTGACCGGACGGCCGCGGCGACCGTTGTCGAATAACGCGTCGACCGCTTCTTGCAGCATGCGCTTTTCGTTGTTCACGATGATCTCGGGCGCTCCGAGGTCGAGCAGCCGCTTGAGGCGGTTGTTGCGGTTGATGACGCGGCGGTACAGGTCGTTGAGGTCGGAGGTCGCGAAGCGCCCACCGTCGAGCTGGACCATCGGCCGCAGGTCCGGCGGG
>DASWRR010000372.1:0-4227 GCA_036403055.1 Ilumatobacteraceae bacterium
CGACGACGGTAACTGGTCCGTCTACACCGAGACTGTGCGTGAGGAGCGATGCGATGTCGGCTGCCATCGTGCGCTTGTCATAGCCGTTCGCCGGCTTCGACGAATGTCCAGCGCCGCGGTAGTCGGGCGCGATGACTCGGAAACCGGCATCGGCGAGCGGGCCGATGACGTGGCGCCATGACCACCACGTCTGCGGATAGCCGTGCAACAGCACGATGGTGCGCGGGCCCTCGCCCGCAGTGACGTGATGAAGGCGAACATCCGAAGCGAGCACGGTGCTGCCGTGGGTGAACAACTGTGTGTCGGTGGAGTCGGGCATACGTTCTCTCTGAGTTTGCTTGCTACCGCGTGGTGTTCGTCAGTCCTGGGTCGTTGGGATGCGGATTCAGTGGCGTCGTCTCGATGGTCAACCAGTCGAACAGCGGGAGCGACGTCAGGATCGCCTGCATCTCGTCGCCGTCGTGACCACTGAAAAGGCCCAACGCGCGGCGTTCGGCGGGCAGCGCCCACAACCGCAGGAGGTGCCCTTGTGCGGCGAGTTCACGAGCGCGGTCCGCCTCGCGGTCGTGCATCGCGTCGACGGCGTGCTCGGGTGTGTCCGCGGGAATCACCTCCGTGAACGACACGAGGAACTCGCTCGTCTTCTCATCCGTCGCCGCTTGCCTGGCGGATGCGGAGGGACCAGGGTCATTCGGGTGCGGCGCGAGCGCGGACACCTGATCGGTGCGCCATATCCGCAGCGGCATCGAAGCCAGCGTGTTGTTGATCCGGTCGTCATCGGCGGCTGCGAACAGGCCGAGGGTCCGCCATTCACCTGGCTCGAGCGGCGGTCGCCACAGGCGCAGCAACACGCCTCGGGCCGCGAGCTCGCGTGAGTGCGCGGCCTCGCGAGCGCGGACATCTTGGACGTCGGTTTCCGGCGTTCCTTCCGGAACGTGGGTCGTCATGTTGACGAGGTATTCCATCGGAATCTCCCTTGGGATCATCGGTCGGCTGATGCTCCGCTGGCTGCGATTCAACTCCGAAAATCGCGCCGGGTCCACGACGTATGACCGAAGAGTGATAGGCGCCGCCTATCAGCGACGTCAACGTTGGGTGCCGCCGACGGCTGATCAATGGGCCTCAGCCCAACACGCGACACCAGCTGTTGGCAGATGCTCACTTCGCTACGCTTGATCAATGGGCCGCCTGGAGGGCAAGGTTGCGATCGTCACGGGTGCAGGCGGTGGAATCGGTGCTGTGTCGGCGCGGCTGATGGGCAGCGAGGGCGCGTCTGTAGTCGTCGCTGATATCAACGGATCAGCGGCGGAGCGTGTGGCCGGTGAGATCGGCAATGCCGTCGCGGTCGAGGCGGATGTCTCCGACGAATCGAGCGTCGTCCGAATGATCGGATCCGCGGTCGAGTCGTTCGGTGGCCTCGATGTGTTGCACAACAACGCCACCGATTCAGCAGCGAACGCGACTGACATCGACATCGTCACGCTCGATGTGGCCGTATTCGATCGGCTCGTCGCGGTCAACCTCAGAGGCGTGTTCCTCGGATGCAAGCATGCGATTCCGCACATGCTCGACCGTGGCGGCGGTTCGATCGTCAACACCGCGTCGATCGAGGGTTTCCGCGCACGTGGTGTCCGTGCTGTCGATGGTGCGACGAAGGCAGGCATCGTGCAGTTCACGAAGTCGGTCGCGGTGCAGTACGGGCCTCGCGGAATCCGTTGCAACGCGGTCGCGCCGGGTCTGGTGCTGACGCCGGCGGTCGCGGCATCACACCCGAGCAACTCGAACTGTCGCAGCGGCTGTACCCGATGCCGAGACTGTGCCAGCCCGAGGATGTGGCCAACGCTGTGTTGTTCCTGGCGTCGAACGAGGCCCGCCACGTGAATGGGGAAACGTTGATGGTCGAAGGCGGCGCAAGCGTGTACATGCCGAGCACACGCGGCGAAACCGACCGTCGTGATTGACCTCGGATAATCCGATGCCGAGCGCAGAGGTCGTGATCAGCACCATCGACGGCGAATGCCCGACGTCGGTCTTCACGCCCACGAGTGATCGCGGTCCGTGGCCCGCGACGATCCTCTACATGGACGGCCTCGGCATACGGCCGACCCTCGCCGAGATGGCGCAACGTCTCGCCGACGCCGGCTTTGTCGTCCTGCTGCCTGATCTGTTCTACCGAGCCGGGCCGTACGGGCCGCTCGACCCCGCGGCTCTCTTTGCAACAGGCGACGTTCGCAAGGCGCTCGGTGATCTCCCGTCGTCGACGGACAACCAACGGGCGTCGCAGGACAGCAGTGCCTTCTTGGACTACCTCGACAGCCGCGACGACGTCGCAGGTCCGAAGGTTGGGACGACCGGCTACTGCATGGGCGGTGCGATCTCGCTCACCGTCGCCGGTACGTATCCCGACAGGATTGCCGCAGCGGCGAGCTTTCACGGCGGCTCGCTCGCCATCGATTCCGAGCTCAGTCCTCATCTGCTCGCCCCGAGGATGAACGGTCGGATCTACATCGGTGCCGCGAACAACGACCGCTCGTACCCGCCGGCGATGGCAGGGCAGCTCTGCGAAGCGTTGATGGCGGCCGGTGTCGATCATTGTCACGAGCTCTACGTCGACGCCGCGCACGGTTGGACGATGAACGATTTCCCTGTCTACAACGCCGCAGCGGATGAACGACACTGGCACCGATTGATCGCACTGTTCAACGAGACGCTGCGCTGACCAAACGCGAGTGCGGCGCTCACTGGAGCTTCATCGATGTGATGGTCGTGTCGAGCTCCGAGGCGAAGTCGGGCCAGGCGTGTGCGGGTGCGTGGGCGAAAACGAGAACGATCACGCCGTTCACTTCGGCCGCGACCATTCTGATCCGATCCCCCACGTGCGCCGTCGGTGCTGTCGGGCGGTGAATGTTCAGTGCGCACTCCACCTTGACGGTGCCTTCTCGCATCGTTGCCGGCTGGCCGAGCAGTGTCGTTGCCGTTGGTTCGCCGAGGTCCAGTGCCCCGGCCGGGCAGGCGCGTTGGATTGCGTCATTGGGCGTCGGTGTGACGCTCAGCCATTCGGCAAAGACGACGAGCTCGGTCTCGCGGGCGTCGCCGCGACCGAGGAGGAAGACCTTGAACGCGGCTTCCCACTCGTACCACGGCGCGACCGTGTCCATGACGATGGTGCCGATGGTCGACTCCTCGACGCGGTACCTCCCGGCGGGTGCTTCACCTGGCGGAAACAAGGGCGACACTGGAGGATTCGACGCACTGCCCGATGCGGCCGCCGTCGTTGGAGCATTCGCGATGACCGGTGACGCCTCGGCACAGTCGACCGGTAGCCGGTCGCAGGACGCGACGAGCGTGCCTTCGGCGTCGAACACTCTCGAGGCGACCTCACCTGACGTGGCGGTGGCTACCAGCGCAAATCCCACGACCAGGTCGCCATCGTGCACCAGGCGCAGGACACGGCTCACGTCGGTGTCGGCAACGCGCAGCCGGCTGGGTTCGTGCCGATCGGACAGCAACAGAACCTGATTCGCACTGAGCGTGGCGCCGGACTGGATCTGCGGGCGGACGATGGCGCGTTGGCATTCAGCTTCGTTGTTCACGATGCACGACACGACATCGGTTCGAAGAAACAACTGGACGTCGAAGCCCGCGATCGCGACGTTTTTGTTCGAGTCCGTGTTGGTCACGGTTCCGCTGACCGTTGGCAACATCAGCACATCGGTTTGAGTGGTCTCCCCGGGAGAGGACGATGTGTTGGATTCCACGGCAACGGGCAGTGCCACATCCGCATCGATGATCAACCGGGCACCGTTGGTCGTGACATCCGTCGACACGTGCTGGTCGAAGCTGGAAACGGGCGATGTCGAGCGCACCTTTGGATCGCGAGTGGGAGTGATGTCGCTCGGTGTTCGGCGCACAACGGCGAACGTCGCGACCAACGTTGCCACGATGATCGCGGCCGCCGCGGTGAGGGTGACGACTCGGCGACGCGACACGTGTCGAAATGGTCGTCGCCGCGCACTGATCGTCGGGCTCGCCCGCACAACGCGCTCTGTTCCCGGTGTCGGTTCGAGTTGGTGAACGGTGCCGTTCGAACCGCCGGCTCGCGTGGCACGCAGTGTGGTCAGCATCTGAGTCCGAAGGTCGGCGACGAACTCCGGCTCGGGCGTCGAAGTGATGCTTTCGAAGACGTCGCGCATCGACAGGTCAGGCATCGAGCACCTCCTCCCGGGT
>DASWRR010000373.1:0-5526 GCA_036403055.1 Ilumatobacteraceae bacterium
AACCGATCGCGACCAACGACACCGATGGCAGCAGCGCGTTGGGCACTGCGTGACGGCGCATGACGTCGTGGTCGCGCAGCCCCTTTGCGCGGGCCGTCGTGAGGTAGTCCTCGCGCAGCGTGTCGAGCATCGACGTCCTCATCACGAGTGAATACGACCCGAGGTATCCGAGGGTCAGCGTCGCGACCGGCAGCGCGAGGTGGCGGGCCCGGTCGACGATCGCACTCACGCCGGTGTAGTGCGCCGCGGGGCTGGTGACACCGCCCGTCGGGAACCAGCCGAGCTTGGCGCCGAGGAACGCGAGGAAGAGCATCCCGAGGAAGAACTCCGGCGTGCCGTACAGCGCCATCGTCGCGGGCGTGCTGATCTTGTCGAACATGCGGCCACGAAGCCATCCGGCGCGAATGCCGATCCACAGACCGATTCCGATGGTGAGGACGGTCGAGATGCCGACGAGCAGCAACGTGTTCGGCAAGCTGTCGAGGATCTCGGTGCTGACCAGCTTGGTCGAGTCGAAGCTGCGACCGAAGTCGCCGTGGAGCGTGCGGGTGATGTAGTGGACGAATTGCTCCCACTTGCTGCCGTCGAGCCCGAACCGTTTGATGATCGCGGCCCGTTGCTCTTGGCTGAGCTTGCTACGCCCGCGGTACCTCGCGAGCGGGTCACGGTCGACGACGCGGAACAAGAAGAAGTTGAACAGGAGAACCATCGCCAGGAGGACGACGGCATCGGCCAGCTTCCTGACCGCCAGGCGAATGCTCACGGACTATTCGCGATCGTCGTCTGTTCCCTTTCGGCGAGACCGGAACCACAATCCGCCGCCGGCGATCGCAACTGCCGCGACTCCAGCACCGGCCCACAGACCCGCCGATCCACCACCGCCGGAACCTCCACCCTTCGGGACGAGCTCGAGGTACGCGGGCGAGGTGTTGGTGAACAGCACCGGACCGGTCTTCGCCGGCTGACGAACGAAGTTCTCCCAACGGTCAGACCGGATCGCCTGCAGATCGTCGTACTTGTACAGCACCGCGTACGGAGCGTCGTCGTACATGATCTCGAGCATCTTCTGCACGGTGGCGTGCCGCTTCGACGCATCAAGCTCGACGTGCTGCTGCTCGTACAACTTGTCGTACTCGTCGTTGCACCAGTTCGCGTCGTTGTAGCCGACGGCCTCGGGATCGGTGGTCGCCTGGGCCTTCGTGAAGTAGCTGAGCTCGGCATCGGGATCGACGAACGGCACCCAACCCCACGTGAAGAGGTCGAACTCGTTCTGCCCGATCGCGGCGGCAAGTGCGTCGTCGTCCATCGTTGTGACTTCCGTCGCGATGCCGACGTCCTTCAGCCAGCCGGTGAGGAAATCGGTGTTCTTCCCACCGTCGCCCTCGCTCCGATCGAAGAACCGCAGCTTCAACTCCTTGCCGTCCTTGTCGCGCGTCCCGTCGCCGTTGGTGTCTTTCCAGCCGGCCTCGTCCAGAAGTGCTTTGGCCTTGTCGGGGTTGTACGAGAAGAGCTTGCCATCGGGCACCTTGAGGTCCCACGACGGGTCCGCCGACGGCACGATCGCGGTGCCTGGTTTCCCGTGGCCGACCAACGTCTTCTCGACCAGCAGATCACGGTCGATCGCGTAGTTGATCGCCTGGCGAACCTTCTTGTCGGTGAGGGCCGGATTTCCGTTGCCCGGCTTCGAGGAGCACCCCGAGTTCATCGACAACTCGCTGAACCCGCCCTGGTTGCCGGCGATCCCCGTGATGTTCCCGCTCTTGGCGAGGCTCGCGTACGACTGCTCGGGGACACCGTCGAGCGCGTCGATCTCGCCGCTCTTCAGTGCTTGGAACTGCGCGTTCTGATCGGCGTAGAACTGGAAGATCACTTCGTCCATCGCCGGCTTCTTGCCGAACCAGTTCGGGTTGCGGACAAGCCTCGTGAACTCCTTCTTCACATCGCCCAGCATGAACGGGCCGCCGCCGATCTTGTCCTCTGCGGTGTAGTTCGGAAGATCGTCGGCGGACACCTTCTCGTAGATGTGCTTCGGGATGATGTACGCACCGAGGGCAGGCAGACGCGGGTCGGGCACCGAGGTCTTGATCTCGAGCGTGTCGGCGTCGACCACTGTGGCCGTGAGGTTGGCGGTGATGCTGATGTGGCTGTTCCACGACTCCTTGTTCGCCCGGTCGATCGTGTACTTCACGTCGTCGGCGGTCATCGGCTGGCCGTCGCTCCACTTCATGCCCTTGCGCATCTTGTACGTCCACGTCAGGTGGTCGCTGCTGCTGGTCCAGCTCTCGGCCATGCTCGGCTCTGGCGAGAAGTCCTTCGCGGCCATGTTGGTCAGCGACGGCCAGATCAGGTTCCAGATCTCGTAATCGATCACGAGGCCGCCGACGGTCACGTTCAACGAGTCGACGTTCTGCAACTGACCGACAGTGAAGATGAGCTTCTTGTTGCCGCTGGCACCAGCGGCGGTTGGGACCACCACCATCCCGCCGAGCAGCAGAACAACAAACAGCAGACGTCGCATTCGAGCCTCCCCAGACCTCATTGCGACCGAGTATGTCACAGCGGGTGGCACAGATATTCCACCCGGCGTAGGCTCCGAAAATGACCAACTCCCGAACGACGGACGGCGGCGAGAAGCCGGACACCGCGGACATCGCGGCGACGTTTCGCACGGACGGCGTCGTCTGCGTTCGAGGCGTGCTGACCGAGAACGACCTCGCCGCATTGGCCGAGGCAGTCGACGAGAACCTCGCCGCACCTGGGCCGTGGGCCAGCGATTACACACCGGAAGGCCAGACCGGCCGCTTCTTCGGCGATTACGTCAACTGGGAACGGATCGACGGCTATCGACAGTCCGCGTTGCACGGTGCGTTGCCACAACTCGCCCGAGCACTGTTGGGCGAGACGCCGCGCTTCTTTCACGAGCACACGCTGGTGAAGGAACGCGACACCAGCGAAGTCACGCCATGGCACCACGACGAGCCGTACTACTGCGTCGATGGTGCCAGCAACGTCAGCCTGTGGGTGCCGCTCGACCCGGTTCCGCGGCAGGCAGGTGTCGAGTTCATCGTCGGATCGCATCTGTGGGGACGACGATTCGTGCCGCGCAAGTTCGTCGATCAAACGTCCTACGTCGACGACGCGCAGGGGTTCGAGCGGGTTCCCGACATCGACCCCGTTCGTGATCAGCACCAGATCGCCGCGTTCGACGTCGAGCCCGGCGATGTCATCGCCTTCCACTACCGCACGCTGCACGCCGCGCCCGGCACAGCCGGACGGATGGAGTCCCGGCGCCGAGCGGTCAGCTTCCGCTACCTCGGCAGCGATGCGCGATTCGCAACTCGGCCATGGCTGCACTCGCCGCCGTATGAACCAATCGCTCCTGGCGAACCACTGGACGACGAGCGGTTCCCGCTGGTCTCGGCGACTGCTCCGGTCTAGGAGTCTGGCGGTCTCGGGGCGACGACGACGCTGACCTCGAGCGGCTTGCCGTCGCGCATCAGCGACACCGCTGCGTGAGCACCTGGTTCGAGGTCGCGGATCGTCGCGACGAGCCCGGCCTCGCCGGAGATCGGATGGCCGTCGACAGAAACGACGACGTCACCGACCTTGATGCCGGCCTTCGCTGCCGCAGATCCTGCGACGAGATCGGTGACCAGCGCGCCGCTGCCGCCGTCGGTGCGACGATCGATCTGCACACCGAAGTATCCGGCGGTCAACGCGTCGCCCTTGGCCTGGGCTCGCAACTTGTCGAGCGTCGGCAGCAACTCCGTCGTGGAGATCGCAAAGCCGAGCCCGTTCGCTGTCGATCCGAGCCCACCGGAGGACGCGAGGGTGGTGATCCCGACGACATGACCGAGCGAGTTGACGAGCGGGCCGCCGGAGTCGCCGCTCGATATCGCCGCGTCGGTCTGGATGAGGCCTTTGAGCGAACCGGCCTGTGTCGCCAGTGTGCGATCGAGCGACGACACGATTCCGAGCGTCACCGTCGGGTCGCCGTCGAGATCGAGCGCGTAGCCGATCGCGAGGACCTCGTCGCCGAGGCGAACATCGTCCGGGGCGGCGAACGTCGCGGGGGTGAGTCCGCCGACGTCCACCCGCAGCAGCGCGAGATCGCGCGATGCGTCGACGGCGACGACCCCAGCCTCTCGGGGCTCGCTCTCTCCGTTGAGCCGCACGCTGACGGTCGTCGCGTCGCCGACGACGTGCGCATTGGTCACGATCTCGCCGTCGGTGGTGACGATTACCCCGGTCCCGACGGATTCACCGCTCCGGCCGTTGCGCTGCAACTCCGACTGCACGGCGACGACACTCGGGGCGACGGTGTTGGCAATCGCCTCGACGTCGAGCGGTGGCAGCGTCTGCGACCGCGGCGGCACCACGTCGACGCCGAGCGTCGACGGCTTGCGCGGCGGGCCTGAGCGGTTTTGTGCCCACTCGACGCCGATCAACGCACCGAACAGCCCTGCGAGCCACACGATCAGCACGAGGCCGATTGCGAGGAACGCCTGCCGACCGGGCACGCCGAACAACTGCCGCTTCGGTTTCGCGGGTGGCTCGTCGACCTTCGGCGCGTCGAAGTCCGGAGGTGGAAGGTTCGATTCGATGATGACGTTCTATCGGCGCATCGCGCCGCTTGCCTGAGGGATCTGACGAGGGAAGCGCCAGCGACGAGTCAGACGGAGGGAACAGCCGAAGCGGAGCGGAGGCCAGTCCCGACCACTTGATCAGCTCGACTGAATTTTGATCTCGATGTCGACACCGGCCGGCAGCTCGATGCGCTGCAAGCTGTCGATCGTCTTCGCGTTGGGATCGATGATGTCGATCAGCCGCTTGTGGACGCGCATCTCGAAGTGCTCACGTGAGTCCTTGTCGATGTGCGGTCCGCGGATGACCGTGTAGCGGTGCTTGTCGGTCGGCAGCGGGATCGGGCCACGGACCGTGGCACTGGTTCGAGTCACGGTCTCGACGATCTTGCGTGTCGATTGATCGATGATCTCGTGATCGAACGCCTTGAGGCGGATGCGGATGCTCTGTGCCATGTGGTGCGTCAGCTCACTTTGTGATCTTGGTGACGCGGCCGGCGCCAACGGTACGGCCACCCTCACGAATGGCGAAGCGCAAACCCTCGTCCATCGCGATCGGCTTGCCCAGCTCGACGCTGATCGCCACGTTGTCGCCCGGCATCACCATCTCGGTGCCTTCTGGCAACTGGATCGTGCCCGTCACGTCGGTCGTGCGGAAGAAGAACTGTGGGCGGTAGTTGTTGAAGAACGGCTTGTGACGCCCACCCTCCGAGGAGGAGAGCACGTACACCTGGCCCTCGAAGTTGGTGTGCGGGGTGATGCTGCCCGGCTTGCACAGCACCTGGCCGCGCTCGACGTCTTCCTTCTTCGTGCCACGCAACAGCGCACCGATGTTGTCGCCGGCCATGCCCTCGTCGAGCAGCTTGCGGAACATCTCCACGCCCGTGCACACGGTCTTCTGTGTCGTGCGCAGCCCGACGATCTCGAGGTCGTCGCCGGTGTG
>DASWRR010000374.1:0-1996 GCA_036403055.1 Ilumatobacteraceae bacterium
TGCTGGACAATACAAGGTGTGTCATGTCCGCAACGGCGGAAATCGCGCCGGCAGACCCTTCGCCGCCACTTGGAACAGCGCGACCGGTTCAGGAAGGCCGCGCAACTTGTGCGCGCCGAGCGCCCGGAAACGCAGGTCGGACGGGGCAGACGCCTTGATCCCCTCCCTCGTGTTCGCCGAGACGACCACTTGTCCCCCGTGACCAACAGCGGTGATGCGCGACGTGGTGTTGACGTCCATGCCGATGTAGTTGTCGACCGTCGATGTCGGGTAGCCGCTGTGGATGCCGATGCGTACACGAACGCGAAGATCGTCGATCCACGAGCGCGCCAGCAGCACCCGCTGAATCGCAATCGCAGCATCGACGGCGTTGCGCGGCGATTCGAACACCGCGAAGAACTCATCGGCCCGCGCCTCGACCTCATGCCCGGCAACCTCGGCGACGCCACTGCGAAGGATGTTCCAGACGTCGTCGATCAGCTCCCTATAGCGGGCGCCGAGCTGTTGGACCAGGGCTGTGGAACCCTCGATGTCGGTCATCAACATCGTGACGAAGCCGGACGGCAACTGCACCGGATCCGTCCGCTGCCGCTCGGATTGCAGTTGCCCGGCGATGAACCCGACCGGCACGATCTTGAACTTCTTCGCGGCGTTGAGCAACCGCATCCGCGCCAACTCGCGAGCACGCTCGTCCTCGAACGTGACCTGACCGAATCGGACGAGAGCATTGCGCACGTGCGCGGGGTCGTGGATGGGCAGCCGCCGTCGGCCAACGGAATCGATGTAGGCAAATGCACGGTCTGGAAGGCTGGCTCGCTCCTTCGGGTCGAGACGGGGCATGCTGCGACGATACCAAGGGGGTGTCACGCGGTTTCCGTGACCTCTGGCAAGGTGACATCGGTTGAACGACGAGTACGGCGGGTACGACTGCGACATGCCGCGCGCCTCGTCGACGACTCCGGCAACGCCCAAGGAACGACTCCGCAAGTACCGCCAGAAGCGCGACTTCACCAAGACGCCAGAGCCTTCCGGTGCGTCGGCTCCCGCTGCGGACGGTCATCGCTTCGTCGTCCAACGCCACAGAGCACGACGCCTCCACTACGACCTGCGTCTCGAGGCGGGCGGCGTGCTGTTGAGTTGGGCCGTCCCGAAAGGTCCGACGCTCGACCCGAAGGAGAAGCGGCTCGCGGTGCACGTCGAGGATCATCCCTTGGACTACTTCGACTTCGAAGGTGTGATCCCCGGCGGGCAGTACGGCGGTGGCGATGTGATCGTGTGGGACTGGGGCACCTGGACGCTGACCGAGGGCAAGGATCCGATCAAGGCCACGGAGAAGGGTGATCTGCACTTCGACCTTCAAGGTGAGAAGTTGAAGGGGCACTTCGCACTCGTGCGACGTTCCGGACGCGACGGCAAAGAGCAGTGGCTCTTGCTGCACAAGAACGACGAGCACGCCGTGCCCGGATGGGACGCCGAGGATCATCTCGTCTCGGTCAAGAGCGGCCGGACGAACGACGACGTGAAGGCCGCGCCGGCGGCGACGTGGTCGAGCCACGCCAGTTGGGTCGGCCCGAACGCGGATGAGCTCTCGGCGCTCGATGCGCTGCGGAACAAGGGCGCCTGGCGGTTCGGCGGCCATGAGCTGCAGCTGACGAACCTCGACAAGGTGCTCTTTCCGGCCAAGGGATCGACTCCGGCGTTCACCAAGCGCGACCTCATCCGGTACTACGCAGCCATCGCGCCGGCGATGCTGCCGTACCTCGACGGTCGACCCGTCAACATGCATCGGTATCCGGACGGTGTGACGAAGCCAGGGTTCTGGCAGAAGGCGCTGCCCGACCACGCACCGGATTGGCTGCAGCGGTGGCGCAACGTCGACGCCGATCCTGGCGAGACCCAGGTGTACCTCGTGGCCGACTCACCGCCGGCGCTTGCGTGGGCGGCGAACAATGGCGCCGTCGAGTTGCACCCGTGGACGTCGACGGCCGATCACCCG
>DASWRR010000375.1:0-1709 GCA_036403055.1 Ilumatobacteraceae bacterium
CGGGCTCTCGCCCAACGGGTGGTGGGGCGCGAGGAACGTGCCGAACTGCAGTCGAGCCATCGACGAACTCTACGAACCGGCAGGTCTCGCGATCGCAGCGAGCCGATCACGTCGGCGCCGTGCGCACCGACGTCGAAGGACGCAAAGGGTTGTTCCGTCTGCGGGCGTCCACGGTAGATTGTGGTTCCCGTTCGGGGGACGTAGCTCAGTTGGCAGAGCGCTACCTTTGCAAGGTAGATGTCAGGGGTTCGATTCCCCTCGTCTCCACTTTTTGAATCCCGCTCGGGGTTGGGGCCGGTCGGCGTCGCAGCGGTAGCTGACATACTGGCGCGGTGCTGGCCAAGTCGATCGACGGTGCGTTCATCCGGCGGGCGCGAGCCGAGCTGATCGCCCGCGACGACCTCTCCGGCAGGGGTTTGGCGCGCCGGTTGTCCGACCAGATGGATGGCTGGTTCGATGCGCTCGCCCGTGGAATTCCGGCCGGTTGGTCGCTTGTGGCCACTGGCGGATACGCAAACGGGCTGTTGTGTCCCGGGAGCGATGTCGACGTCGTCCTCGTCCATCCACACCGCGCCGGCGCGGACGAGGTGCGCTCTGTCGCCGAGCCGTTGTGGTATCCGATGTGGAACGCCGGCGTGAAGCTCAGCCCATCCGCGCATTCGGTCAAATCGTTGCTCGGGCTGGCCTCTGCGGATCTCGTCACGGCAACGGCAATCCTCCGTCTGAGATGCCTCGCCGGCAGCGAGGCGGACATCGCCGAACTGCGCGCCGGCGGTCTCGATCAATGGCACAAGAAGGCACCGAGCTGGCTTGCCCAGTTGAGAACGGTCACCACCGAACGATGGACCAAGGCCGGCGATGTTGCCTCGCTGCTCGAACCCGACCTCAAGGACGGCCACGGCGGGCTACGCGATCACGACAGCCTCCGGTGGGCGCTGGCGGCGAATCGGCCCGAGGTGCGCGCCTCGTTGGAGGCGCCGATTGAAGACCTCGCAGCACCCGCGGAGACGTTGCTGGCGACGCGCTGCGAGTTGCACCGTGTCACTGGCAAGACCACGAATGTGCTCTTGCTCCAAGATCAGGATGCGGTCGCCGATGCCATGGGGTTCGCCGACGCGGACGTTTTGATGGCAAGGGTGTCGGAGGCGGCGCGGACGATCGAATGGGCGGCCGAGCGCTTCTGGTGGCGCGTCGAGCGTGCCGCGAAGCGGGGCAAGGCTCCTGTGTCGACGGGACGCGTCGCGGCGGTCCTTCAACCCGGCATCACGGTGGTCGACGACGAGGTCGAGATCGACGTGGACGCTGCGGTCGTCGATCAGTCGTTGGTCCTGCGCGTCGCGGCAGCGGCGGCGCACGCGCGCTACCCGATCAGCCGTCGCGCGCTCGTCACCTTGTCGGCAACGATCACCGACGACGATGCCGCGTGGCACGACCGAACTCGGCAAGCCATGGTCAGCCTGCTCGGCGCCGGTTCACACCTCGTCGATTCCGTGGAGGCCCTCGAGCGCTACGAGCTGTTCAGCCGCATGGTGCCGGAATGGCGCCATGTCCGCAGCCTTCCGCAACGCAACGCATTCCACATCTACACCGTTGATCGGCACCTCCTGCAGACCGTCGCGAACGCCGGCGAGTTCGTCCGCGCGGTGTCGCGGCCCGACCTGTTGTTGATGGGTGCACTGTTGCACGACATCGGAAAGGGATACCCGACC
>DASWRR010000376.1:0-1654 GCA_036403055.1 Ilumatobacteraceae bacterium
TGCAGCGCGGTGTCGAGCTGCACGTTGTGCAACGCAAGCCCGACCTGGCGAGCAAGGTCCGTCAAGACGCGGTCGTCGTCGTCGGTGAACTGCGCGCCGTCGACGGGCCGTTCGCACACGATCAGCCCGAGCAGCTCTCCACTGTGCGCAATCGGTGCGACGCGCGTGCACGCGGTCATTCCCGCCGACACGAACCCCGGCAGCCAGATGTCGAGCCACGTTCCACCGGACACACCCGCGCGACTGACCACGACTCGTTCTTTCTCACCGACGGTGTACGGCCCCACCGAACGGTGAGGCACCATCGCGGCCACTTCGTAGTGACCGTCTGCTCCGGTCCAGATCTGCGCGCTGCGAAGTTGCATCGACTTGCGCAGCGTCTCTGCGAGTTGCAATAGCAACTCGTCGAGAGGGATTGCCCGAGTCAGGCGCATTCCCCACGTACGGAGCGCCTCGTCGGGTGACACGAGATCGCCGTACACCAGTCGGTTCGCACGTTCCGTCAACCACGCCCTCGCGGGCTGGTACGCGAGCGACGCGCCCGCCGCCGCGAGCATCGACAGCAACAGCAACGACCGTTCGCTCCCCGTTGGCTTCCTGCCGAACGCCGCCAACGCGATCAAGTACGCGACCACGATCAAGGCAGTCAGTCCGGCGAGCGACACGGTGTGGGTCAGCAATCGGTCGACCCTTGCGAGCAGCCGTGGGACCGTACCGGCGGCGAGCGCGAGGGGCACGAGCCCTGTCGCCGCGAGCGCAATCTCCGCATCGTGATGCGGCCAGTCGGTGACCAACGAGAGTGCGACGGAGACGATCGCGACCTCGGCTGCGACGACCGCGGCCCATCCGAGCCATTGCATTCGCCGGCGATCGACGACGCCCGCGGCGCGGTAGTTCGCGTGAGCGACCGGTCCGGCGAACGATGCGGCAACCCACAGCACGGCCACGGGCCACACGACGACGTTGTCCCGATCTGCGAGCAGTGCGACACCGGTCGCGCCCGCGATCGCGTACGCGGCGACGACGGCGGTGCGGTGGCCCGGCCGGCGCACGCGGCCGTTCGGCAACGCCATCAACAGATGGAAGATCAGTGCTGCGGTGATCGTGACGGCGAGTCGTTGACCAGCGTCGGCCGCGAGCGCACCACCGCCTCGCGGATTCGACGTGGAGTTGATGCTCCACGCCAACGAACCGATCGCGGTCGTCGCCGCGACTACATGGACGATCGATGCCGCCGGGCACCGCTCGCGCACGGTGATGACGATGCCGGCGACCGCCCAAGCCACCGCGAGACATGAGACGACGATGAGGTTCGCGGTTGCGTCGCGGCCCGCTTCGAACAGCGCGCCGCCCACGATCACGAGCGATGCGAAGCAGACGATCAGCCCGATGGCGGCACCGCCGTCGCGACGATCGGTGACGTCGGCACTGGCGCGTGGCACCGCGAGCGCGTCGACGTTCATTCGGACCTCAGCAGCGGAGCGATGGCGAGAGGGACCGCACGACGCGACAATGCGGCGCCGATGGCGACGGACAAGAGCAACGAGCCGGCAGCAACCGTCATCAGCGTGGCCCACGGGGCTCGCGGCGAGTAGACGGAATCGATCGAGTTCGTGATCGCGTGCCACAGCACTCGTCCGCCGACAGTCCCGAG
>DASWRR010000377.1:0-1641 GCA_036403055.1 Ilumatobacteraceae bacterium
CGCGGCGCGTCCATCTGCTGGAACCAGAACGCCGGCCCGATGTGGAGCGGGTCGACGAGCGCGATCACCTTGCCACCGGGGGAGCGCGGTGGCTCGTCCTCGTATCCGAGCACCGCCTTCCAGAACGGGCGGACCGCGTCGATGTCGAGGGCATCGATCGCGACCTCGACGGCGGATTGCGCGAGAGGCTGCGATGTCAGCGCGGCGTGCCGCGCGAGCGTCGTGATGGTGCGAGCGAGGTCGACGTCGGCCTCGGTCAGGTGCTTGGCGTCATGCGTCGTCACCGAGATGTGCACGTAACCCGGGTACCTCAAGTCGACATCGGGGTGATGGCCGGCCAGTTCCGCAGCGTCGGCGACCGCGCGAATGAAATCGGACGCAGCGATGAACGTCGGCGCCAGATAGCGAGCCTCGATCCGACCGAGAAGGACTCGCCAGTCGTCGAGGCCAGGTTCGCGATCGAAGTCCGACGCTGAGATGTCGTTCGCGGGCATCGCCACACACTACGACGGACCCCGAGCGACGCCGAGACGGCGCCTCGCTCGTGTCAGTCGCTCGCGAGGATCGGGCCCTCGGCGTCGATCATCTGCGCGAGGCGCCTGCGAAATCGAATCCCGCCGGCATCGGTGCGCAGGTTGATGTTCGGCGTCGTCGAGTCCGACATGCCGCGCTGCGACGCCTGGAGGATCGACCTGTCCTCCTCGAACGCGCCGCGCACGGATGCGGCGAACCGCTTCGACACCTCTCGGTCGTTCGGTGCGACATTACGCATCTGGAACCAGAAGTACCGCGTCGTCGTCTCGTCGACCGGGGTCAGGAAGTTGAAGCTGTCCATCATGAAGGTGTCCGGGTGCAACCGCTTGTCTTCACCGCCGGTTCCTGCGGGCGATATGTACGCCTTGATCAATGCGTTGCTCGGGTAGCGCACTTCGTACTGCTGCTTGCGGTCACAGTTGCCCTCGAACTCGAGGTATGGCGCGTAGAACGGCGCGGGCGCCGTGTCGAGCATCCAACGCCACGTCGTGACACCGTCGTCTGCGATCGTCATCTGCAGGGGCACCTCGTCGCTGCCGTCGCCGGCGAAGGAGCCGGGATGGACCCACGCGACGTGCGACGGATCGAGGAGGTTGTCGGTGATGTGCAGGTAGTTGCAGGCGATGACCATGTCGTCGCCTTCGGTGGTGCCCCACGCCGGATCGCCCCAATGCTCAGCTTCGAAGATGTCGTCGGGATCGGCGGCCGCAGGTTCACCCATCCAGATCCAGACCAGTCCGTAGCGAGCGCACACCGGGTACGAGCGCACGCTCGCGCCAGGCGGCGGTTGATCGTTGCCCGGTGCTCGAACACATCGTCCTGACGAGTCGAACACCAGCCCGTGGTAGCCGCACTCGACGTCCTCGCCCCGAACACGACCGATCGAGAGCGGGACTTTGCGATGCGGACACGCATCCGACAACGCGCCGTATGCACCGCTCGCGCCGCGGTAGATCGCGACGTGGTCACACAGGACCGTCACCGCGTGCGGCGCGTCCGTGATGTCGCGTTCCCAAGCCGCCACGTACCACGAGTTGCGAAGGAACATCGCCGCGATGGTAGTGCGGCCGCTCGCTCAGCCTGGAAGGACCTCCGGGTCGTCGTCGG
>DASWRR010000378.1:0-1814 GCA_036403055.1 Ilumatobacteraceae bacterium
CCGCGATCCGTACGAGATCCAACACCGCCTGGTCGGGCCTGAACTTCGTCACCGCCTGGTGGAATTCGCGCCCGTTCTCGGCGATCAGCACGACGTCCGACTGCTCGAGCACCTCGTTGAGGTCGTCCTTCACCAGACAAGAGCCGTGCGGGATCGCCTGCTCGAGGCGGCTGGCCGCAGTCGGGTTCGGGTCGAATACGGCTACCGAGAAGCCCTTTTCGATGAGCGTTGCCACGACCTTGACGATCGGGCTCTCGAGCGGGTCGTCGGTATCGCGCTTCAGGCCGAGCCCGAGCACTCCGATGCGCCTTCTCTTCCGCTCGATCACTGAGTCGATGACGCGCTGAATCTGGACTTCATTGCTTTCGAGCAATGAATTCAGAAGGGGCGTCGAGACATCCAGTGCGCGCGACTGCTGGGTGATGGCGTGGACACTCTTCGGCAGACGGGATCCGCCGAACGCGAAGGCCGGTTTCAGACAGCCCGGCGAGATGTTCTGCTTCCGGTCCTCCGCGAAGATCTTCATCACTGCGTGGCTGTCGGTGTCGAATTTCTTGCAGATCGCCCCGATCTCGTTCGCGAACGTCATCTTCACCGCCTGAAACGAGTCGCATGCACTCTTCAGTAGCTCGGCCTCACGCGTCCGCACCCGGTGGAAGGGGGCGTTGACCCCGCGGTACAGCTCCAGCAGCGTCTTGGCCAGTCCGTCATCCGACGTCCCGACCACGGTGTAGGGCGGGCTGCGGAAGTCGACGACCGACGTGCCCTCTCGAAGGAATTCCGGATTGGACGCCACCCCGAAATCCTCGTGCTCCCGTTTACCCGATGCGCGTTCGACGACGCTCGCGAATCGCTCGGCCGTGCCGGGCAGGACCGCGGTCCTGATGGCGATGCCGTGATAGCCGGACTTGGTTCGCAGCACGTTGCCGATCTGCTCGGCGACGGCCATGACCTTCTCGTCGTTCAGACTGCCGTCGGAATTACTGGACGTTTCGGCGCACACCAGGCTGATGTCGCTGTTCAGCACGACCGCTTCGACGTCATCCGTTGCTCGGAGCCGATCGTCGGCACACGCCCTGCGGAGCAGGTCCTCGACTCCTGGCTCGATGATCGGCGCTCGGCCCTCGTTGATCGACTGGACCGTGCACGGATCGTCGTCGACGCCAACGACCAGGTGGCCGAGATCGGCGAGACACACGGCCGAAACCGTGCCGACGTAGCCGAGTCCGAAGATGCTGACTTTCATGACCGCCCCCCTAGCAAAGCACTGCGCGAGCCGGCCACGCCGGGGTCGTCCGCCGCGCCGTGTGTCGATCGACCTCATGGCACGGAACTCACCGAACAACCCCGGCGTACCCAACTGAACCAGTCGATCCCCCATCGACCTTGACATCACTATCCGGTACCCGTCTGCTGCCGAATATGGGCCGTGGAGCCAATTCCCACTGGATCCCGGCCTAGTTCGGCTAAGAGGCGCGGTCGGCGCGGAACCGCACGACCGCCTCCGCGCGACTGCGCACCTCGAGCTTGGTCAGCACACTGTGGACGTGATTCTTCACGGTATGGACCGCGATGCACAGCTGCGATGCGATCTCCTGGTTTGAAAGTCCCAGTTCCAGCAGACGAAGGATCTGGTCCTCACGGGAGGTGAGAACTAGTTCCTTCTGCACGGGCCGTCGCTGTGACGCAAGGCTCGACAACCTGCGGAGCAGAATCGCCCCGATGCGCGGTGAGCACAAGGACTCACCAGTTGCGACGCGACGGATGAGATGCAAGAGATCGTCGAGGGAGTCGCTGCGCAGGTGATAGCCGGC
>DASWRR010000379.1:0-1716 GCA_036403055.1 Ilumatobacteraceae bacterium
AGGCGCGACATGAGGAGATGAGCGCTGAAGACGTCGACGCAATGATCGGCGACATCATCGCCGGTCGTATCACGTTCGACGAGCGGTCGCGGCTGCACGTGACGCCTCGGCGGTGGGTCACGGTCGGCATTGCGCTGACAGTCGCTGCTGGCGGCGCGACGGCGGCCGCGGCGATGTGGAACTCGCGACCCGACCGCCTCGAGGCGGGAATCGCGTGTCACACCTCGACGGACACCGACGCAACCGCGGTGGCGATACGGCCATCCGCCGCTGACCCGATCGCGGCGTGCGGCGAGCTGTGGACCAGCGGCGCGCTGCCGAACGTTGTTGGCGGCGGAGCGCGCATTGCGACGCCACCTCCCCTGATCGAGTGCATCGGCGCGGGCGGTGGGCTCGACATCTACCCCATCCTCAGCGACGCCGCGGTGTCGTGCGGCGACCTCGGTCTGCGCGCCGCCGTTGCCGAGCCGGTCGGCGACCCTCTGGTCGCGCTCGAGAACCGTCTCACCGACGACATCAACGTGAAGTGCGTCGACCTACCAGCGGCCCAACGGCTGGCCGCAACGGCAGTTGCCGACCTGCGCCTCGACGGATGGACGGTCGACGTCGAAGAGCATCCGCGCGAGTGCATCAAGGCCGGCGAAGACGCCACCACGCGCTCGATCTACCTGTTCACACTGCCCAACCAGCCACAACCTTAGGAGTACCAGAATGCGCTTCACCCTCGTTGCCGCCGCGATCATCGCGAGCGTCGCACTCCCGCCGATGCCGGCCTCCGCCGCTCCGGACACGACACCGAACGCGTCGATTGCCTCGTTCTACGGCGGCCAGATCGATCTACGGCGGGGGTGGGGCGACGCCACGGCATGCTCGACCGACGGCGTCGCGACGCAGTGCTTCCGAACCGAGAAGGAGCTCGACGGCTACCTTGCGACGCAGGCCGCCGCTGCCTCGCTCGAGGCGGACGCGACGCAGGCGCTCGCCACCGGTGACGTCACGATTGCGGCTGCCGCGCCGTGCGCGACGAACGTCAGGCTGTACTCGAACACGTTCTTCGGTGGAAGCGTTCTCGCCGTTGCCATCCGCGATCAGGTCGTCAACCTGTCAACGTGGTCGTTCAGCAACATCACCAGCAGCTATCAGATCGGTCAGTGTCCGGCAACGTTCTGGGACCTCGCCAACGCCGGATTGCCGTCGTATCCAGGTGGCACGCTCGCGGGCGCGTCAGCGACCGTGATGTGGTCGGGTTGGGACAACCGGATCAGCAGCCTGTACATCAGCTGATCGGCTGAGCACGGCGGAGTCGCGAATGGCAACGAAGCAGTAGCCGATGTCCGCATCTGCCTTCGTGTGACTGTAGAACCCCCCTGAAGCGTCGTCGCGTCTGACGAAGACGAGCACCGGTTCAGCTGGGGAGTCGACGACGAGCAGGTCGTCGGCTATCCCCCACAACCGGCGCGCCGCCGACGCAGTCATCGATCCCGCAAACACCAAGAAGTGCTCGCCATCGGCATCGATGTAGATCTCGCCCGGTTCGAAGCTCGAGCCCGAGTACCAGTCGATCACCGACGCGGACCATGCCGTCATCGAGCACCCGGCCGTCGCTGGTTCGACATCACGAAGCTCAGTACCCCGCATTGCCGCACATCAGACGCGCGGCGATTGACTCACAAACCGATGCTGAACGCAGCCGGCGAGCCGTCCGCTGACGTGTCG
>DASWRR010000380.1:0-3820 GCA_036403055.1 Ilumatobacteraceae bacterium
CGGGGAAGCCACGCAGCTCGACCGGCTCATGGGCGTGTGCGGTGACGCCGCGAGGAAGGCGTTCGATCTGCATCGTGGGCATCAGCACCTCGAACGGTCCGGCGGCGTCGCACAGGCGCGCCGCCATGTTGACAGCCGAGCCGATGTAGTCGTCACCTTCGAAGAGCAGCGCGTGGCCGGTCGCCATTCCGACCCGTAGCGACAGCGGCGCGCACACCTCGGCGGCCCGGTGCTCGAGGTCAAGGGCGAACGCGACGGCGTTCGCCTGCTCGATCGATACCACCATGCACCCGTCACCCAGCCATTTGGCGATTCGCACGCCCCGCTCGCTGGCGATCTCGCGCACGAGTGAACGAAAGGCACCGAGGATGCGACCAGCGGCGTCGTCGCCGAAAGCCGCCGTGTAGTTCGTGAAGCCGGAGAGGTCGACGAACGAAAAAGTCCGGGGAACGCGCATGCCGGACCCCAGGGTAGTCCTGGCAATCTTTCTGTAAGGTTCTCTGCATGGCAGCCCGCTTCACCTACTCCCGGTGGGATGGCACGCAACGCGGTTTCGATCTCGACGCAGACGGTCTGTTCGACGAGCTGACCGACGACTTGCTGTACCACGGCGACGTCAACTCGGCCCTCCGTCGGATGATGCAAGAAGGCATGCGCGATCGCAACGGCGACCGCCTGCAGGGCCTTCGTGAGCTGATGGAGAAGCTCCGCCAGCAACGCCAGGAGCGTCTCGACCAGTACGACCTCGGCGGCGTGTACAGCGAGATCGCCGACGAGTTGAACGACATCGTCGATGAGGAGCGCCACGCGATCGACAACGCCACCAGCGCCGCGGAGCACAGCGGCGACGAGCGGCGGGCCCAGACGGCCCGCGACAGTGCCGCCGACCGGAACTTCCGCCTCGACATGTTGCCCGACGACCTTGCCGGCAAGGTGCGCGAGCTGCAGGCGTACGACTTCGAATCCGCCGAGGCGGCACAGCGCTTCGAGCAGTTGCTCGACAAGATCCGCCAGCAGCTGACGCAGCAAATGGTCGATCAGATGTCCGGGGCGATGCAGAACATGTCGCCCGAGGACATGCAGCACATGAAGGACATGATCGCTGGGCTCAACGAGATGCTGGAGAAGCGCGAGCGCGGCGAGGACCCCGGATTCGAGCAGTTCATGGCGGAGTTCGGCGACTTCTTCCCAGAGAACCCCGAGACGCTCGACGAACTGCTCGAGCAGATGGCCAGGCGCATGGCGGCCATGCAAGCGATGATGAACTCGATGTCGCCCGAGCAGCGCGCCCAGCTGCAGCAGCTCAGCGACCAGTTGCTGGAAGACATGGACCTGCGTTGGCAGATGAGCCAACTCGGTCAGAACCTGCAATCGATGTTCCCGCAGATGGGTTGGGGCCAGGGCTATCAGTTCGAGGGCAGCGACCCGATGGGGATGGGTCAGGCGATGCAGACGATGCAGGAGCTCGGCGATCTCGATCAACTCGAGAACCTGCTGCGCAACGCGACGACGCCCGGCGCGCTCGCCGAAGCGGACATGGACAAGGTCCGCGATCTGATGGGCGACGACGCCGCCCGCTCGCTGCAACGGCTGGCCGAGTTGACCAAGATGTTGCAAGAGGCCGGGCTCATCGAGCAGAAGGAAGGCCGCCTCGAACTGACGCCGAAGGGTCTCCGCAAGATCGGATCCAACGCGTTGCGCGACCTGTTCGACAAGCTCGCCAAGGACAAGGTCGGCCAGCACCAGATCGACCGTCTCGGGCAAGGCCACGAGCGCACGTACGAGACCAAGCAGTACGAGTACGGCGATCCGTTCAACCTCGATCTGCACAAGACGATTCGCAACGCGCTTCGCCGGAACGGCACCGGAACACCGGTCCATCTGTCACCCGACGATTTCGAGATCGAGAAGACCGAGCACCTCACGAAATCGTCGACGGTCCTGATGCTCGACCTGTCGCTGTCGATGCCGATGCGCGACAACTTCCTGCCAGCGAAGAAGGTCGCGATGGCGTTGCACTCGCTCATCACGTCGCAGTTCCCCCGGGACTACATGGGCATCGTCGGGTTCAGCGAGACGGCGCGAATCCTCACCGCGGCGCAACTACCCGAGGTGTCGTGGGACTTCGTGTACGGCACCAACATGCAGCACGGCTTCCTGCTCGCCCGGCACCTGCTGGCCAAGCAGACCGGCACCAAGCAGATCATCATGATCACCGACGGCGAGCCGACCGCGCACATCACCCAGCGCGGCGACGTCTTCTTCAACTATCCGCCGGTTCCGGAAACCATCGAGGCAACACTGCGTGAAGTCGTCCGTTGCACGAAGGACAACATTCGCATCAACACGTTCATGCTCGACGCGAACAGCTACCTGAAGTCGTTCATCGAGAAGCTGTCGTCGATCAACCGCGGCCGCGCGTTCTTCACCACACCGGAGACGCTCGGCGACTACGTGCTCGTCGACTTCATCGAGCACAAGAAGTCGCTCGCACGCGGCAGGGGTGCCCGCCGCGCAAGCTGACCTGAGAGCCGCTGTCGACAGCGTTGGAACCGAACGGCCTCCTCGTGGCTCTCATGTAGTGGATGAGTGAGGTGAGCGTGACCAACCTGCCCGTGCCGATGGCAGCCGTCGAGGCAGTTGTCCGCGAGCCGTTCGACAGCTTCTACCACCGCGAGTTCCGAGCGCTGGTGCGGCTCGCGATGGTGTTGGTCGACGAGCAGGAGCAGGCCGAAGAGGTCGTGCAGGATGCCTTCGCGGCGCTCTATCTTCGCTACGACACGGTGGCGGCGCCGCTGCCCTACATTCGTGCCACCGTCTTGAACGGCAGTCGCAGGGTGCTGCGCCGCCGACTGCTGACCCGTCGGCTGTTGGGTCACCCGCAGCCAGCCAACGAGCTCGTGTACAACCACGTGATCGATGCCGTCCGTCGGCTACCGGCGCGCCAACGCGCCGCGGTCGTGCTGCGTTACGAGTTGCAGCTGACCGACGCGGAGATCGCCGACACCTTGAAGGTGCCGCTCGGCACCGTGAAATCGACATTGCACAGGGCCATCGCCCAGTTACGTCAGGAGATCACCAATGAATGACATTGATCCGCTGCTGCACGACGCCATGGCGCGCATCCGTGGCCCGGTCGACGCCCGTCCGTCGGTCACTGAGGTTCGCCGTCGAGCGCGACGCCACAACCGTCGCCGGATGACCGCAACCGTCGGAGTTGTGGCGTGCACCGGTGTTGCGTCGGCGGCGTTGATCATCCGCCGCGATTCCTTGGGCACCTCCACCGTCGCCTCCGTTCGGCCCGAGTCGAACGACGCAAACGCGGTCGCGTCCACCGTGTACTTGCCTGCTGACGCGCCAACGACGACGTCGTTCGGATTGCCGGCGCTCACGATCACGCCATCAGCAGTGTGGGACGCGCTGTGGAACGCGCGCAACGATCCTTCGGGTGCCCAATTCATCGTGGCGCCGGCTGATCAGGCAGCTGCCGACGTGATGCCGACACCCGACCAGTTCGGCTGCTCATCGCCGGAATGTCGGGCGATGTACAACTACGTCGTGTGGCACGAGATCGGGGTGCAACTCGGCTTCAGTTCGGTCCAACAGATGCAGGACGTGAATCCCGAGATCGACTTCTCCCAGCCGCCTCACGCGGGCGACGTGGTCCAGAGCATCTTCGGCGACGTCTCGACGTCGACGACGACGGTCGACCCGAACAACGAGACGCCGACGACGATCAGCGTGTTCGACGGCGTCATCCTCATCGACGGTGGTGCGCCGGCGGGAGCGATGGAGGATGCGTATCAGCGACTGGCGGGCT
>DASWRR010000381.1:0-7172 GCA_036403055.1 Ilumatobacteraceae bacterium
TGTCGTAGGGGAGCCCACGGGGACTGCCGCGCCTGAACAGCTTCGACGTCAGCCTCGGTCATCGGGCGCAACCCTACGCGTGTCGGGCGATGGACACCGCTGCTGTCGCAGATTTGTGCACGTCGCCTCAGCTGGCGATGCGCGAGCTCGATCCGGAGCGAATCCGCCCGTGGCCGACGTCGTGACGACGATGCCCGGACCTGGCAACCAAGGTGACGGAGCGACCCGAGTGACCATTTACTGCGGCGCCATCACTCGCGTCGAGACCGGACCAGCCCGAGACTCCGTACGACGCAAGGATGGCGCGCGCAGCGATTTCGTCGCCCTCTGCCATGAGCGATTTGATGCACATCGTGGGTGCGTGGAGCAGCCTTCCGGCGATCGTTCGAGCCGCAGCGTCGATCTCCGCCGGGCTGACGCCTGCCGACGTCAACGACGCTTCCATCGCCTCACGAGTGATGTCGTGAACGCCGCGGTGCAACGCCGCGATCATCTGACCGGCGACCTGACCACCGATCCACCCGGTGAACCGCCGGAACTCCTCGTCGATGATGTCGGTCCGCCGGCGGAGCTCGATGACGGTGCTGCCCGAGACGAGGTCTTCGAGGTCGAGGAGACGAAGACCAGGGACCTGGCCGGCCGCCGGGTCGACGTTGCGCGGCAGCGAAAGATCGACGATCACCAATGGGCGCCCGCCGCGTCGCGCCATCGCGAGCTCGGCGTCGCGAGCGGTGAGCAATGGTGTGCGCGCACCGGTCGCGCATACGACGATCTCCGCGCGGTCGAGCACTGAGTGCAACTCGTCGAATGCGATGACCTGCTCCGGCCGGCTGGCGAGCAGCGCGGCGCGTTCAACTCGACGCGCGCACACGACGAAGTCCATGCCGCGCGACATCAGCTCGCGTACGGTGCCGGCAGCCATCTGGCCGGCGCCCATCACGACAGTCAACCCGGGCAGCTCCGTCGTCTCACCGGTCGCGGCATTGAGCCCGATCTGCGGCAACAGCGACGGCGCCCAGTCGTCGCTCTGCTGTGCACGGCGACCGACGGCGATGGCCGAGCGGAACATGCAGTCGAGATGAGATCCGACGGTGCCTGCCTCGCGAGCGACGGCGATCGCCGACCGCACCTGGCCGAGGATCTCGCGCTCACCGGACACTCGAGACTCGAGACCGGCAGCGACGCGAAACAGGTGTAGCGCACAGTTCGGACCCGACGCATGGCGGGCGTACTGATCGAGGAAACCCGGAGCCACACCGATGTGGTCGACGAGCGCGTTCACTGCCGCTGTCGGATCGGGCGCAGCTCCGGCGATGTAGAGCTCTGTGCGGTTGCACGTCGACAGAACGACCGCCTCCGAGATCCCCGGGAGCGCGGTGAGCGTGCGCGCCAACGTCGCGCAACCTTCGCGATCGAGGTTGACTCGTTCGAGGATGGCGAGGGGGGCGCGCTGATGGCTCACGGCCACGACAGCCAACGCCTTCGTCCTCGTCATCGCAATCCGTCCCGATTGTCCCGCCGGTACTTGCGCCCGGCCCCGTTCACTGAATGGTAAGCAATGCCGGGGCTGCGGCCAATAGGTCAATTGGCGTAGGCCTGATTACCTACCGCGCTGTCGGAACCACACGATTGGCGGCCGTTGGTCGGGCATTTCGCAGAAGGTCAGACGCGACGTGGTTCGCGCGCCACAGACCGTGTCAGGCCGACGTGATCAACTCGATGTCGACGGGCGTTCCGCCACCGGGTCCGTTGATCGGAACGATGTCCATCGGGCACGCCGAGGCGATCGCGATGGCGTCGACCTCGGCACGAAACAGGACGCTGTCGCCCGGCTGCGAGACGGTCGGCTCGAACGTGATGTTGCCGTCGAGATCCCATGGGATGTTCATGAACAGGTTCAGCGGCGCCGGGACCGCTGAGTTGCGGGTGACGGCGACCTCGGCGAGCGCTTCGGCGAAGTTGACGCAGCACGACCGGTGCCCAGGCGGCGCGCCGAGCTGTTGATAGCGAAACGGGTCGCACGCCGCGATCACGGTGTCGTGCACTCCCGGGCTCGTGTCTTCGAGCATCGTCATGATGACCGAACGCTCCTCGTCGAGCATCTCGTCGCCGGCCTTTGGTCGAAGGTTGCGCCAGCGAACTCGTGAGTGCTGCATCGACATCGCGATCTCCGGTCGGTCACTGCGCAGAGCCCAGAAGTCGACGACTTGAGAGCCGTGCGTGTTGACGACGCGAACGGTGTCGCCTGCGTTGAGGCGTACGGCACGCGCCTCGCTTCCTGGAACGATGATGCTCGGCATCGACACAACGTAGCTCGTGGCGCGTTCGGTCGAAGCTGCCGCGCGGACGTCCCTGGTAGCTTGCCGAGCGTGCTCGTTGGCCGCCAACTGCTTGCCAACCGGTTCCACAACAAGGGCACTGCGTTCAGTGCGGCCGAACGCGATGCGTATCGACTGAACGGTCTTCTTCCGCCGGCTGTCGAGGACCTCGACACGCAACTGTTGCGCGTCCGGGATGAGTTCGACGCGGCGCACGACGATCTCGCTCGGCACATCTTCCTTCGCGCATTGCAGGCGACGAACTCGGTGCTCTTCTATCGCTTCCTCGTCGACAACCTCGAAGAGCTGTTGCCGATCGTTTACACGCCCACCGTCGGTCTGGCATGCCAGCGGTGGTCGCGCATGTACCGACGCGAACACGGGCTGTACGTGTCGTGGACCGACCGTCACCGGGTCCCCGAGCTACTGGAGAACGCGTTGTCGAGCGATGTCGGCGCGGAGGACATCGATGTCGTCGTCGTCACCGATGGTGAGCGCATCCTCGGCCTGGGGGATCTGGGCGTGGGAGGGATGGGGATACCCATCGGCAAGCTCGCGCTGTACACCGCGGTGGGTGGGGTCGACCCGGAGCGCACACTTCCCGTGTTCCTCGATGCCGGCACCGAGAACGAAGCGCTGCTGTCGGATCCGTTGTACCTCGGTTGGCGTCATCGACGACTTCGTGACGACGACTACGACGAGCTCGTCGATGCGTTCGTCACGGCGTTGCGCAATCGTTGCCCTCGCGTCCTGTTGCAGTGGGAGGACTTCGCCCAGCGCAATGCGAACCGCCTCCTGACCGCCCATCGCGATCGCATCTGTTCGTTCAACGACGACATACAAGGCACTGCGGCCGTCGCCGTCGCCGCGATCGTCGGCGGGATGCGAATCGCGGCCACGCCGCTTGCGGAGTTGCGTGTCGTCATCGTTGGGGCCGGATCAGCGGGTGTCGGCATCGCTCGCCAAGTCGTCAGTGCACTCGTTGCCGCCGATGTGCCGGCGAACGAGGCGCGCGATCGTTGCTGGTTGGTCGATGCCGACGGACTGCTCCACGACCGCCTGCCCGGTCTCCATGAGTTCCAACTCGAGTTCGTTCGGCCGTGGCTTTCCGTGTGCGCCCTCACGGACGACGATGCGCGGGTCTCGCTGCTCGATGTCGTGCGCCACGTCGGACCGCATGCGCTCGTCGGCGTCACCGGCCAACCCGGTCTGTTCGACGAAGCGGTGATTCGCGCGCAGGCCGAGCAAGTTCTCCGTCCGATCGTGCTGCCGCTGTCGAACCCGACGCTGCGCGCCGAATGCATTCCCGCCGACGTGCTCGAGTGGACCGACGGGCGCGCCGTGGTCGGTACCGGCAGCCCGTTTGCTCCCGTGCGCGTAGGGGCAGAACTTCATGTCATCACCCAAGTGAACAACCTCTACCTGTTCCCGGGCCTTGGTCGGGGCGTCGTCGCCGTGCACGCCAGCCGCGTCAGCGACGCGATGCTCAGCGCGGCCGCGACAGCAATCGGATCCATTGCGCCGCCGGACTTCTCCGTTCGGGCGACGTTGCTGCCGCCGCTCGCGCGCGTTGCAGAAGTGGCCGATGCCGTCGCACTCGCGGTCGCTCGTCACGCCGTCGCGGAAGGGTCTGCCGAACCGATGGCCGACGATCAGATCGTGGAAGCCGTTGAACGGCAGAAGTGGCGCCCGCGCTACAAGGACGCGGATGTCTCCGCCAGGATGGAGCGATGACCGCCGGCCCGATCCATCCCAGTCCGTGGGTCCTCGCGTCGGAACCGACGAGTCTCGGCGATCCCATCGGTCTCGTCACGCTCGTCGACGGTCAGACGTTTTGTCTCAGCGGCCGGTCGGGCGACTTCAGCAGCAATCCGACGCACGGTGTCTTCTTCGCGGACATGCGAGTGCTGAGTCAGGCGCGACTGCTGGTCGGCGGTGTCACTGTCGAACCCCTCGCGGTCAGCCTCGCCGATGCGAGCGGTGCGACGTTCGTCGGTCGATCGATCGCATCGAGCCACAGCGAAGCACGGTTGTTGGTGATCCGTCGGAGGCAGCTCGGGTCGGTGTGGCACGAGGAGATCGAGGTCCGTAACACCGGAGCGGTCACCGCATCGGCGGTCGTCGAGCTCGAAGTCGCCGCCGACTTCGCCGACGTCTTCGCCGTGAAGGAAGGCCGCCCAAGCAGTGAGGGTGAGCACTCGCTGGAGGTCCGCGAACGAAGCCTGCTGTTCGGATGGCGGTTCGGCGAGGTGCACCGCCAGGCGGAGTTGAGCGTCGAGGGCCCTGCGGTGGAAGTGACGACGCGCGGTTTCGCATGGAAGCTCGACATACCGCCGCACGGCTCGTCGGCCATGCAACTCGACCTCACGGTCGCACTCGGTGACGCGTGGATCGAGCGACGGCACCATCACCCGAGCCTTGCGAACTCACTCAACGGCAATCGCAACTGGGCTGCGACCGTCCCGAAGTTGCGCTCGGCGAACCGAAACCTCAGCGAGGCGTTCGATCGCTCCATCGAAGACATCGGCGCCTTGCGGCTGCACGACCCGACCGGCCGACGGCGGCCCGTGATCGCGGCGGGCGCGCCGTGGTACATGACGCTGTTCGGTCGCGATGCGTTGATCAGTTCGTACATGGCGCTCCCGATCGACCCGATGCTGGCGCTCGGCGTGCTCGAAGCGTTGGCCGAACTGCAAGGCGACGAGGTCGACGTCGTGACGGAGGAGGAGCCGGGGCGGATCATGCACGAGACCCGATACCTCGGCATCGAAGCACCGACGTTGACGGGCGGCAGCACGTACTACGGCTCCGCCGATGCCACGCCGCTGTTCGTCGTGCTGCTCGGCGAGCTGGCGCGATGGGGACTCGGCGACGAAGCGCTTCGGACCTTGCTACCGCACGCCGACCGGGCGTTGGAATGGATCCAGCACTACGGCGACAGCGACGGCGACGGCTACGTCGAGTACGAGAAGACGTCGGACAGGGGGCTGTCGAACCAGGGTTGGAAGGACTCGCACGATGGCATCCGCTACCGCGACGGACGCATCGCCGAGGCGCCGCTCGCGCTGTGCGAGATCCAGGGATACGTCTACGCGGCGTACCGCGCCAGAGCCGCAATTGCGACGAGGCTCGGCGAGGTCGACGTAGTCGCGCGATACGAGGAGATGGCCCGCGATCTGAAGGCCAACTTCAATCGTGACTACTGGCTCGAGGACCACGGCTGGTACGCGATCGCGCTGGGACCGGACAAGAAGCCCGTCGATTCGCTGACCTCGAACATGGGCCATTGCTTGTGGAGCGGGATCGTCGCCGACGAGCACGCCCGAGTCGTCGCCGACCGACTGATGTCGCCGCAGATGTGGAACGGCTGGGGGATACGCACGCTCGCGTCGGACGAGCGTGCGTACGACCCGATGAGCTACCACTGTGGCACCGTCTGGCCGCACGACGGAGCGCTGTGCGCTGCAGGTCTCAAGGCGTATGGCTTCGACGCGGAGGCACTGCGTGTGGCGAACGGGCTGCTCGAGGCGGCCGAGGCGTGGAACGGCCGGCTCCCCGAGCTCTTCTGCGGGCTCGATCGCAGCGACGTCGAGACGCCGATCCCCTTTCCGACGTCGTGCTCACCACAGGCATGGTCAGCGGCGACACCGTTCCTCCTGCTGCGGATCATGCTCGGGCTCGAACCGCACGACCGGCACGGCCTGACCATCGATCCGATTCCGGGGGCGATCGAAGACGATCTCGTGCTCGTCGGCGTGCGGCTGGTCGACCGGCAGTTCAACGTGCGGATCGACGACGGCGCTGTCACGGTCAGAGAGCTGCGCGCCAGATCGGACGACGACCACGACCACGAGTCGACGGCGACGGTGCTCAGTCCGGAATCGGCCGGGGCAGCAGACGGTGAAGTGCTTCTGCCACACCAAGCCCAGCGCTCGCCGTGGTCAGCGGCACGCCGGATGCTCGAACGGCGTCGTCGGCGTTAGCGACGGCGACCGCGATCGCGGCGATCGCGAACATCGGCAGATCGTTCGCCGCGTCGCCGATCGCGAAGATCGGGGCGTCACGAACATCGAGGTCGGCGACCGCGGCACGCAATCCGACGGCCTTGTCGCATCCGCGAGGTGTCAGCGCGATGGAGCCCTTGTTGGTGATGATCGTCCGCCGGCTTCCGACTCGGTCGCGGACTTCGGTCACGACGTCGCGAAAGGCCGTGGGCGCCCCGATCACGACGTGGCCGACGTCGAGCGCCGGCACGCCTGCTGCCTCGAGAGCTGCCAGCAAGTCGGGCTCGACCGCATCGGCGAGCAGCGTGATGTGACCTGTTGACGCGTCGACCAGTACACCGCCCTCCTCGCACACCACTCGGCTCGTCATCGCGAGCACCTCATCGGGAACGACGAGTCCGAGCTCCTCCCACCGGCGTCCGGTCACGATCACCAGGACGTGGCCACTCGTTCGGGCGACATGGAGCGCTTCGACCGCTTCGGCAGCGACGCCTGTTCCGTCGTAGAGGGTCCCGTCGACATCGACGGCGATCACCATTTGTTGCACACCCCTTCTTACCCCGACCGGTGCGTTCCTCACCGGATGCGTCCCACAGAGCCGTCCGCTGCTCGTTTCGCGCCATGTACTATCGGGTAATGCGGACGGGTTGTTGCATGGTGTGAAAGGCCAGAACCGATGAAGGGACTCGTCGTCGCAGCCAACAGGCTGCCTGTCGAAATCAGTGCCGGCGGGCGCCTCAACACGAGTCCTGGCGGCCTGGCCTCGGCCCTGTCGTCGATCACGACACCTGGCACACAGTGGGTCGGTTGGGCCGGTCCGGACGCCGGCCGGGCGAAACCGTTCGATCAC
>DASWRR010000382.1:0-5041 GCA_036403055.1 Ilumatobacteraceae bacterium
CCACTTTCCGCCATCGCCGTTGCCTTGCCGCCTGGCGCAGCACACAGATCGAGGATTCGCTCTCCCGTCGCGGCCTGTACTGCCGCCGCGACCCATTGCGACGCGAGGTCCTGTCGGTAGCCGTCCTCACGTACCGACACGGGCGCTGGTTCGTTCATCCGCATCAGCGCGGCCTCGGCATCGTCGCCCAGCTCCTCGTGCACTCGACGAACGATCCAATCGGGATAGCTCAGCCGCACCGCCTCGTTCGGCCAATCCATCGGCGTTTCGGCGACGCGGCGAAGGATCGCGTTCACGAAACCCCTCGCGGCCTTCGGCGCGAGCTCGACGGTCTCGCCGACAGCGGCGTGTGCAGCGACGCCGGCGAAGTGCACCTGGTACGCACCGAGCCGCAGCAGCGTTCGCAGCGACGGTTGTGGCTCCTTCATCAAGAAGCGATCAATCAACGCGTCGCACGCCCGCCGCATGCGCGTCGTCCCGTACACGAGCTCCGTCACGAAGCCGCGATCGCGCTCGCTGAGTCGGGAGCGGCCGAGCTCGCTCTGCAGCAACAGGTTCGCGTATGCGCCCTCGTGATCGATGCGCTGCAGGCAACGGTACGCAAGCTGGCGAGCGTCACTCACCTTTCGCCGCCGTCGCCGGCACGACGTCGCCGAGATGTTCGACATCGGCAAGCCTCGCCCCTCGGGCAAACGCATCGAACGGCATCGGCGCCCTGCCCTCCGGCTGCACGACGAGCAGACGAAGCCCGCCAACCCTGTCGCCTCGAAGGTCGTGAGTAGGTTCAGCACCCGCGTCGATCAGTGCTGCATCGAGGATGCGCAATCGACGGCCGTGCAACGTCGTCCATGCACCACCGAGCCGCACCAGGCGGTCGATCTCGACGGGCGACTTGGCCCAGTCGATGCGCAGCTCGGCTGCATCGATCTTGGCCGCATAGCTCGGTTCCCCAACCTGCGGTGCCGGCACGTCGAGCCCTGCCGTCAACTCGCCGATCAGCAACTCCGTGCCGACGCGGACGAGCTCCCGCCGGAGCACCGCTGCGGTCGTCGTCGGTCCGATCGGCACGGTGGCGCATGCATGAACGGGACCGGTGTCGAGGCCGGCCTCGAGTTGCATGAGACACACACCGGTCTGGCGGTCGCCGCTGAGCAGCGCACGCTCCACCGGTGCCGCGCCACGCCACTTCGGCAGCAACGAGAAGTGGAGGTTCACCATCGGCACGACGTCGAGAACATGCGGCTTGATCAACTGTCCGAACGCAACGACGACACCGAGATCAGCGCCGGTACCAATCACATCGTCGACCGAATGCGAAACCGGCAGGCCGAGGTCGAGGGCCGCAGCCTTGACAGGACTCGGCATGAGCGCGGACCCGCGTCCTCGACGTTTGTCGATCCGAGTGACGACGAGGGCGACGTCGAACCCCGCTTCCACCAAGGCGCGCAGCGGTGGAACCGCCATCTCCGGCGTGCCGAGGAAGACCAACCGGCGCGGCGGTGCAGTGCGGGTCACTGCAATTTCAAGCGACGTCTCGGGGCCTCGGTCTGGGGTTCTTCTTGGATGCGGCGGTACTCGACCATTGCCGCCTTGCGCTGCTCGGGTGTCATTCGATCGAACATCAAGACACCGTGGAGGTGATCGATCTCGTGTTGGAACAGTCGTCCCATCAGTTCGCTCGCCTCGATCTCGATCTCGTCGCCGTCCACCGTGTAGCCACGGACGAGCACGTTGTTGGGACGGAGCATCTCGACGTAGAGACCCGGGATGCTGAGGCAGCCCTCGTCGTACACCCACTCGCCGCTCGACTCAACGATCTGCGGGTTGATGATCGCCATCTGCTCGTCCTCGACGTCCCACACGAAGATCTGCTTCTGCACACCGATCTGCGGTGCGGCAAGGGCGATCCCGGAGTCACTCTCGTAGAGCGTGTCGAACATGTCGTCGACCAGGCGAGCGATCTTGCCGTCGATGTCGGCCACCTCTGCGGCCTTCGTCTTCAAGACGGGGTCACCGTATGTGCGGATCTGGTACGCCATAACTGCAAGGCTACCGATCGACATGGGCCACTACTTCGACGAGGACCCGGATGCACCGTCGTCCCCTCGGGACGTGGCGCTGTGGCTCCCCGACATGTCGCTGACGCTCACGACCGACCGCGGTGTGTTCGGCTACGACCAGATCGATGCCGGCACCAAGCTGTTGCTGCTGAAGGCTCCGCCTCCACCGGCCACGGGCGACCTGCTCGACCTCGGTTGCGGCGTGGGAGCGATCGCTCTGGCGATGGCCCGGCGCGCTCCTGACGCGACGGTGTGGGCGGTCGATGTCAACGCCAGAGCGCGCGATCTGTGTGAGTCGAACGCCGCGGCCAACGGCATCACCAACGTTCGTGTCGTTGCGCCGGCGGATGTTCCGCCCGACATCGCCTTCGGCTGCGTGTGGAGCAACCCGCCGATTCGCATCGGCAAGCCGGCGCTGCACGATCTGCTGCTGACGTGGCTCGGCCGCCTGACGGTGGACGGCCACGCGATCCTCGTCGTGCAGAAGCATCTCGGGTCGGACTCGTTGCAGCGGTGGTTGACCGAGCACGACCACCCCACCGAACGTCTCGCCTCGTCGAGCGGCTACCGGATCCTGCGCGCCCGCCGAGCCGGCGAGCATGACCTGCCTGCGTAGTCAGCGCGGCGGATCGACCTCGACGCGCAACCGGGAGCCCTTCGGGCGAGGCGTGTTCACCAGGGCCGCGCCGAGGTCGTCCCACGTCGGCGCGCGTAGGAGCACCGCATCGCCGGTGGACGAAGCTTCCAAGCCGGTTGCCGCCGCGTAGTCCGCAGCACCAGTTCCGGATATCGCGGCGAGCGCGGCAAACGGGGGCAGGCCCAACAGTTCGCGGCGGCTCAACTCGACCTTGGACACCCTCGACGGGTCGGTGTGCAAGACGGCCTGCAACACCTCGTGTCTCGGCAGGAACGTCTGCACCAACAAACGCCCACCGCCGCCGCGACCGCCGACCAACCGCGCCGCGCGGGCGAGCAGCGCCATCGCCTGCTCGGCGGCTCGATAGCGCGGCGCCAAGAGCTCGGCATCGAGGTCGAGGAAGGCGACGACATCGGCACGGCGGGCACGGTGCAGGACCGCCTCGGTTCCGATCAGCACATCATGATCCGGCAGCGACTCGCTGTCGCCGGTGACCATACCGACCGGGCGTCCAGCCGCCGCCTCGATCTCCTCGCGCAACCGACTGACACCTGGCCGGATCAACGACAGTGCACCCGAGCCGCAGTGCTGACACACGACGGGTCGGACGGTCCCGCATCGATGACACACCAGCGATCCCGTGTCGTCTTGCACCACGGCCGCCTGGCACTTCTCGCAGCGCTGCAACGACCGGCACGTCCTGCAGGCGAGGAGCCGGGCCCTGCCTTTGGTGTTGTGCACGCAGATGACGCGCTCGTGCGCGTTGCGGAGATGTTGGATGAGCGGCGATGTCAGCAACGAACGCTTCCACGGTTCCTCACGCGTGCGGTCGACCAGTTCCAGGATCGGCCAGCCGTCGCGCTCCTCGGTGACCGAAGATCGGCGGAAGTCACTGCCGGCCCAGTGCACTGCGATCGCCGATGGACACGGCGAGACGAGCACGCAGGGCACGCCGGCCCGGCTCGCTCGTTCGATCGCGACATCGCGGGCGTGCCAGGTCGGCGAGCGTTCCTCCTGCAGCGACTCGTCGTGCTCGTCGAGGACGACGATCGCTCGCATCTCGTTGCACGGCGACCACACCGCGCTGCGCCCGCCGATCACGATGTCGACTCCAGCCGCAGCACGAGACCATTGGTCTGGATGAACCGCCGTCGAGTACCCGAGTTGTCGCAGGCGCGCGGCGAGCCGCCGCGCTTCGTCGACCGAGGGGTGGATCACGAGCGTCGGACCGGAGACCGCGACCTCGACCACTATGCCCAACACGTCGGCCGCGGGTGGCAGCCGGATCAAGCGCGGCAGCTCGAGAGAATCGCCGCGGACGGCGGCCGTTGATGGCGGCAACGAGCCGACCATCACCGGCGGGCTCGCTGCGACGAGGAACGGCCGAAGACGGCCGGCGCCCCACCGTCGTGACGCCCACGCAGCGAGGGCGAGCAGCTCGGCGTTCGGACCGATTCCCGACCATCGTGCGATCGGCACGAGCCTGTCGATTGCGACCGAGCCATCCGCAGGACCGATCGACGCGACCCAACCGCCGACACGACGGCCGTGGAGCGGCACTCTGACCATCGACCCGACGGCAACGCGTCCACGCAACGGCTCGGGGACGATGTAGTCGAACTGCTTGTCGAGGCCGGTCACGTCGGGGACGACGCGGGCGACCAGCAGCGACGACGGGTCCATTGCCCGGCGACGCTAGAGGATCACAAGCCGACAGCCGCCTTGTAGTCGGCAAGCCTGCTGACCGACTCCCACGTGAACTCGGGCAGGGCGCGACCGAAGTGGCCGTAGGCCGCCGTCTTGCGGTACTTGGGCTTCAGCAGGTCGAGCTGCTCGATGATGGCCCGGGGCCGCAGGTCGAACACGTCCTGCACCGCCTTTTCGATGGCCTCGTCGTCGATGGTGCTGGTTCCGAAGGTCTCGATCATCAGCGACACCGGCTTGGCCACGCCGATGGCGTAGGCGACCTGCACCTCGCACCGGCTGGCGGCGCCCGACGCCACCACGTGCTTGGCCACCCAACGGGCGGCGTAGGCGGCGGAGCGGTCGACCTTCGACGGGTCCTTCCCGCTGAAGGCGCCACCGCCGTGGCGGGCCATCCCGCCGTAGCTGTCGACGATGATCTTGCGCCCGGTGAGGCCGGTGTCGGCGTGGGGGCCGCCCAGCTCGAACGTGCCCGTCGGGTTGACGTACACCTCGTAGTCGTCGTCGGCGAACTCGGCCGGCAGGAGCGGGTGGATGACGTGCTCGCGCAGGTCGGGCTTGATGAGCGTCTCGGCGTCGAGACCGGGCTGGTGCTGCGTGGAGATGAGGACGGTCCTTAGCCGCACCGGCCGCCCGTCCT
>DASWRR010000383.1:0-2018 GCA_036403055.1 Ilumatobacteraceae bacterium
GGCTGCCGGAACTGCGCGACGTGCAACGCTGCGACGTTGCGATCCTCGGCGCGCCGTTCGACGGTGGCGTCAGCTTCCGGCCGGGAGCGCGGTTCGGACCGATGGCCGTGCGCCAGGCATCGCGGGCAATCCGACCGCAGTACCATCCGCAGTTCGACGTGCAGCCATTCGCCAACCTGCAGTTCGCGGATGCCGGAGATGTGGCGTGCAACCCGTATTCGATCGCCGAGTCGCTGGCGGCGATCGAGGCGCGCGCCAGCGAACTGCTGGGTACGGCAGACGGCCCGCATCCCGTCGATGGACTGTTGACGATCGGCGGTGATCACACGATCGCGTACGCGCTCTTGAAGGCGATGCATCGCCGATTCGGCAAGGTCGCCCTCGTTCACTTCGACGCTCACCTCGACACGTGGGACGTGTACTTCGGTGAACGCTTCACCCATGGCACACCATTCCGACGCGCTGCCGAGGAAGGCCTGTTCGACACCGATGCCTCGATGCACGTCGGGATCCGCGGACCGATCTACTCGCCGTCCGACTACGTCGACGATGCCGCACTCGGGTTCTCGATGATCAGCTGCGACGACATCGAGCGTCTGGGCGTCGACGAGGTTGCCAGCCGGATCAGGGCTCGAGTCGGCGACCGTCCGCTCTACCTCTCGATCGACATCGACGTCCTCGATCCCGCGCATGCCCCTGGAACCGGAACGCCCGAGATCGCCGGGATGACGAGCCGCGAGCTGGTCATGATCCTGCGCGGTCTCGCCGGCATGAACCTCGTGTCCGGCGACGTCGTCGAGGTCGCACCGGCGTATGACCACGCGGAGATCACGTCGCTCGCCGCAGCGACCGCCGTCTACGAGATGGCCTGCCTCATGGCCGTCAAAGGGTGCTGATCTGAACTCGGTCGCGAGACGAGCGCTCGGTGCTGTCACGGTCGTGGCCGCGGCATTGATCGTCACGCCGATGGTCTCGAACGAAGAGGCGACAGCGAGTTGCGTTGCGCCGTCGGTGACGTTCAAGCCGGCGAAGGTTGCCAGAGGCGGCGTGCTGTCCATCACCGGGCGATACTTCGGTGACGACTGCGCGGACACGGGAACGTTGCCGGGCGGCGTCGGTCCGCTCGGTCACCCGCTGACCGGACTCACGATCGTGATCGATCAGGGGTCGCTCGAGTTCCCGGTGGCCGCTGGGTCGGCCGGCGCGGACTACGCGTTCAAGGTGGACGTCGTCGTGCCATCGGGCCTCGCGCCCGGTGAAGCGTCGTTGAACGTGTTGGGCGCAGGTGATGCGCGGTTGACGATCACGCCCCCGCTGGTGATCACCAGCAATGCACCCCCGGGTACGGACAAAAGTGCTGTCGCGACCTTCGGCTCTCCGCCGCCGACGGACACCGAGCCGGACGGTTCGTTGCCGCCGGTCCCCATCCCCGCCGAGATACCTGACGTGCCACTCGCAACGGCGCCGCCGCTGTCGGCAGCACCGATCGACGACGGCATCGGACGCTCGACGGATCTGCAAAAGGCCATCGCGGTCGGCGTGGCAGGGCTCGTTGCGATCGGGGCGACGATCTTCGGCGTGTGGACCCGCGCCAAACGACGTGGGTGGTGAGCGCTACCCCTCGCCGAGATACGCCTTGCGGACCTCGTCGTTGTGCGCCAGATCCTTGGCCGGCCCTGCGAGCGTGATCAATCCCGTCTCGAGCACGTACCCGTGATCGGCGATGTTGAGCGCGACGAGGGCGTTCTGCTCGACGAGCAGGACGGTCGTGCCTTGCTCGTTGACCTTGCGGATCGTCTCGAAGACGACGTCGACGAGCACCGGCGCCAGCCCCATCGACGGCTCGTCGAGCAGCAGCAGTCGGGGTTGGGCCATCAACGCCCGACCCATGGCCAGCATCTGCTGCTCGCCGCCTGAGAGCGTGCCGGACTTCTGTGTCAGGCGCTCCTTGAGGCGGGGGAAGAGCTCGAAGACGCGGTCCATGTCGGCAGCGATTTGGGCCTTGTCGTTGCGCAGGA
>DASWRR010000384.1:0-3050 GCA_036403055.1 Ilumatobacteraceae bacterium
CGACCATGGCAACGGGCACGATCGGCGCGCCCGAACGAAGCGCCAACCTGACAGCGCCGGTCTTGGCCCGCTCTGGCCACATCATCGGATCACGCGTCAGCCGACCTTCGGGGAAGATGCCGACCGCCTCGCCTTCGGCCAACGCCTGCGCCGCCTCGTCGAGCGATGTCGCCGCGTCGGCCGCGCCGCGCTTGACCCGGATGAAACCGAGTTTGCGGGCGACGGTGCCGAGAACCGGCGCGCTGAAGACTCCCGATGTCGCGAGCAGCCGCAAGGACCGGCCCATTCGCCGGCAGGCCAGCGCGAGCAGCACACCGTCGGCATAGCTCGTGTGGTTCGAGATGACGATGATCGGTCCGTCGGGCAACGTGCGCGCTGCCTCGCGTCGGCCGCGCTGACGCTCGATCTCCAGTCGGCTGAAGAAGGCGGTGCCACTTCCGACGATCGCGGCAAGCACCGCGTAGAGAACAGCGCCGGTTCTCCCCGGCCTCCGCCACATCTGCCGGCCGGGTCAGCCTGTGTAGAACGAGTCGGCGACGGTCAACGCCTCGTCCAGGATCGCCAAACCCTCTGTCACTTCGTCGACCGTGGCGGTGCACGGCGGCACGACGTGAAGGCGGTTGAAGTGTGTGAACGGCCACAGGCCGCGCTGCTTGCACGCCGCGGCGAGATCCGCCATCGGCTTGCCCTCAGCGCCGGACGCGTTGTACGGGACGAGCGGCTGCCGAGTCGCTCGATCGGTGACGAGATCCAGTGCCCAGAACACGCCGAGGCCGCGAACTTCGCCGACGCTCGGATGGTTCGCCTGCAGCTTCTCGAGACCGGGACCGATCACGTCGACACCGAGCATTCGGGCATGCTCGATGATGCCTTCCTCTTTGAAGATGTTGATGCTCGCGACCGCCGAGGCGCAAGCCAACGGATGGCCGGAGTACGTCAGCCCGCCGGGGAACGCCCGGTCGCGGAACGTGTCGGCGATCGTCTGGCTGATGACAACGCCGCCGAGCGGCAGATAACCGGAGTTGACGCCCTTGGCGAAGCACACGAGATCAGGTTGCACGCCCCACTTCTGGAAGGCGAACCATTCGCCGCAACGCCCGAATCCCGCCATCACCTCGTCGCAGATCATGATGATGCCGTGGCGATCGCATCGTTCACGGATCCCCTCGAGGTATCCGTCGGGCGGCACGAGGATGCCGTTGGTTCCGACGACGGTTTCGAGGATGATGGCGGCAACCGTGTGACTTCCCTCGACCATCAACACGTCGTCGAGGTGCTCGAGCGCTCGCTCGCATTCCTCGGCTTCGCTCGTCGAGTGGAACGCGCTGCGGTACGCGTACGGACCCCAGAACTTGACGACGCCTGGCATGCCGGGTTCGCTGCTCCAACGCCGCGGGTCACCCGTCATCGAGATCGCGCCATTCGTCCCGCCGTGGTAGCTGCGGTAGTGCGACAGGACCTTCAACCGGCCGGTGTGCAACCGGGCCATCCGCACCGCGTTCTCCGTCGCCTCGGCGCCGCCGTTCGTGAAGAACACCATGTTCAGCCTGCTGTCGTCGATCTTCTCGGCAGCGACCTCACAGATAAGTCGTGCGGCCTCCCCGCGCGCGTCGTTCGCGTGGAAGGGAGCGACGGTGCACAGGCGGTCGGCCTGCTCTTTGATCGCGGCGACGAGCTTCGGGTGCTGATGCCCGATGTTGACGTTGACCAACTGGCTGGAGAAGTCGAGGAAGCGCGTGCCGTCGTCTGTCCAGAAGTAGCTGCCCTCGCCGCCGGTGACGACCACCGGCTTGAGCGACCCCTGGGCGCTCCAGCTGTGGAACACGTGCGATCGATCGTTGGAAAATGCGTTCTCCGGATGAGTCTCGAGCACTGTCATGGATGCATCGTATTCGATACATCGAATGCCGTACAGACTGCAGTTTGTACCCGGACAAAGTGCTGCGACGCGCTACTCCATCGCCCGAATCGCGTCGGCGATCGCGAGCGTGCGCTGCGCGTTCGCAACGTGGAGGTTCTCGATCATCCGACCATCGACGGTGACAACACCGCGGCCCGCGGCAACCGCCTCGTCGAACGCCGCGATCACGCGGCGGGCGTCGTCGATCTCGGCGTCGGACGGCGCCCAGGCTTCGTTGGCGATGTCGATCTGGCCGGGGTGGATCAGTGTCTTGCCGTCGAAGCCGAGCTCGACACCCTGCGCGCACTCGGCACGGAACCCCTCGCTGTCCCTGACATCGTTGTACACGCCGTCGAGGATCACCTTGCCCGATTCACGCGCCGCGAGGAGCGCGTTGGCCAGATGCACTTGAAGGGCTCTGCGCCCTGGCAACAGTGGAGCCCGCAACTCGCGGGCGAGATCGTTGGTGCCCATGACGAGAACGGAGACTCTCGGGTGCGCGGCGATGAGCCGTGCATCCAGGATCGCGGTTGGTGTCTCGATCATCGCCCACACCGTCATCGTCTGGGGCGCCGCAGCGGCGTCGAGGTGCGCCGAGATCTCGTCGATGTAACCAGCGGAGCTGACCTTTGGAACGACCACTGCTGCGGCGGTCGAGGTCGCGATCGCGGCGAGATCGGAAGCGCCCCAAGGAGTATCGAGCCCGTTGCAACGGATCGTCACTTCACGTCGGCCGTAGTCACCGGAAGCCGCAGCAGCGCATGCCGCGTCACGCGCTGCATCTTTGGCATCGGGTGCGACCGCGTCTTCGAGATCGAAGATGATGCTGTCGGCCATCAGCGTCTTGGCCTTCTCCAACGCCCGCTCGTTCGCTGCCGGCATGTACAGCGCCGAACGACGCGGTCGCTGTGCGATCACGTACTGAATCCGTACGTCGTCGCGAGATGCGGGTCGCGTGCCGCGAGTTGCCGAGCGAGGCTGACGATCACCTTGCACTGCTTCACCGAGGCGTCGTCTTCCATCTTGCCGTCGAGCATGATCGCGCCGGTGCCGTCGCCCATCGCGTCGATCACGCGCTGAGCACGCGCGACGTCGTCCGGACGCGGGCTGAACACGCGCTTGGCGATGTCGATCTGGATCGGGTGCAAGC
>DASWRR010000385.1:0-2173 GCA_036403055.1 Ilumatobacteraceae bacterium
GTGGCCAGTTGGGTCGCCGAGCAGGCCTCGGTGGACGGTTTGCATCGGCTGGCGGCGCGCCTCAACACTCCTCGCGAATCCGAGCGCGTCGTGGCATTCGCAGCCGACATCGAGATGCTGCGCACGTTGGCTGCGTCGGGAGCGACGACGGCCCAGATCCTGACCCGCCTCCACGATTCGATGGGGATGGCGTCGACGCTGTCGACGCTCGACACACATCGCAAGGGGATGAATCGTGCCGCCCAGAGCGACGATCTCACCGCAGTCACCCAGCTCGCGCTGTTGCAACCGGAACCGGCGTCGTTCGAGTCGTGGTTGCGGTCGGAGTTGCGCCGCACATCGCAGAACGATGGTGTCACCTTGGCGACCGTCCATCGGGTGAAGGGAAAGGAGTGGCCGATCGTTGTCGTTCACCACGCCGACGCCGATCAGTTCCCGCACCGGCTGGCCACGGACGTGGAGGAGGAGCGCAGGGTCTTCCACGTCGCCATCACCCGCGCTCGGTCCCGATTGCACGTCGTTCCCGGAGCCCGCCCGTCGCCGTTCATCGAGCAAAGTCTCCGCTTGCCCGATCCGGCTGATCTCGTCGCGGCCCGTGCCGCCCCGCGCAGCACACCACGGGAACCGATTCGCTCCACGCCTCCCGCCGACAAGCCAGGCCGCGATCTGTCGCCCGCCGAGTCTGCGTTGTTCGAGGAGCTGCGCTCCGTTCGGCGTCATCTCGCGGCAGGCAAGCCGGCGTACACCGTCGTCTCTGACCAGACGTTGCACGAGATCGCCCGCCAGCGCCCGACCACGCTCGCGACACTCGGCCACATCAAGGGAATGGGACCGGTCAAGTTGGAGCGGTACGGCGACGCGCTGATCGCGGCGGTCGAGGCGACGTTGCCCGCCGATTAGCGCTAGCCGCGCTGGTAGTTCGGGGCTTCCTTCGTGATCGTCACGTCGTGCGGATGGCTCTCCTCGCGACCCGCCGTCGTCACCTTCATGAACCGTGCGCCGCGCAACGCCTCGAGCGTCGCGGCGCCGGCGTATCCCATGCCGCTGCGCAAGCCGCCGACCAACTGGTACATCACGTCGCTCAACGTCCCGGCATACGCGACTCGGCCTTCGATGCCTTCTGGAACGAGCTTGCGTGTGGCCGCGCCGACTTCCGATTGCGCCGTCGCATATCGATCCGCGCCGAGCCCTTGCATCGCACCCATCGAACCCATGCCGCGGTAGCTCTTGTACCGCCGGCCTTCGAACAGCTCGAGCTCGCCCGGCGCCTCGTCGGTCCCCGCGAGCAACGAACCGAGCATCACCGTGTCGGCGCCCGCGGCGAGTGCCTTGACCATGTCGCCGGAGTACGTGATGCCACCGTCGGCGATGATCGGCACGCCGCGCTTGCGGGCCTGCTTGCACGTGAAGTAGATCGCCGACAGCTGCGGCATGCCCGCGCCGCTGACGACTCGGGTCGTGCAGATCGAGCCGGCGCCGACGCCGACCTTGATGGCGTCAGCGCCTGCGCTGGCCAGCGCGTCGACACCTTCCTCGGTCACCACGTTGCCGGCGACGACCGCGAGCGACGGCCACGACGACTTGATCCGTTCGATCGCCTTGATGACGCCGGCCGAGTGGCCGTGGGCCGTGTCGAGCGCAACCGCGTCGACCGCCTGCGCGTACAGCGCTTCGACCCGCTGTTCGAGGTCGGCGCCGACGCCGACTGCAGCCGCGCAGCGCAACCGGCCCGCTGAGTCGCGTGTTGCATTCGGGAACTCTTGGCGTTTGAGGATGTCCTTGACGGTGATGAGCCCGATCAATCGGTTGTCGGAGTCGACCAGCGGCAACTTCTCGATGCGGTGCTTCTGCAGGATCGCCTTCGCCTGCTCCAGCGTTGTCCCTTCGGACGCGGTGACGAGACCGGTCGCGGTCATGAACTCGGTGACGGGCCGATCGAAATCCGCGCCCGAACAGAAGCGCGTGTCGCGGTTCGTGAGGATGCCGACGAGGCGACCGTCGGGCCCGGTGATCGGCACGCCACTGAACTTGAAGCGGTTCATCAGCGCTTCGGCGTCGTGCAACGTCGCGGTCGGCGACAACGTGACCGGGTCGGTGATCATGCCGCTCTGACTGCGCTTGACCTTCTGCACCTCGGCCGCTTGGTCCTCGATCGACAGGTTGCGATGGATCA
>DASWRR010000386.1:0-1705 GCA_036403055.1 Ilumatobacteraceae bacterium
GTCGTATGCACGAGCACCTCGCGACGGTTCGCCGCGACCGTGCGCACGCGCGACAGGTTCCGCGTGGACACTCCGCCATAGGCTGCTACGCCCGGACATGCCGAGGTCCGCGGCCTTCGTCCGGTTGACGAGAGGCGACACGAACCACCCACTCCATGGACCTCGATGATGCTTGAGCGTTCACCCAGTGCTTGAGCGCGCACGCAGGGTACGCGCATTGCCCTAGTGAATGGGCATGTCGGTTCTGTTGAACAACATTTCATCGAGTCCAAAAGGAGAAGAGAACATGTCCCCCCGCCCCGTCACCATGCTCGCTGCCGCGTGCCTGCTCGCGGCCGCTCCCACGCTCGCGTTCGCACAGGTCAACACCAGCGCCCCGTCGGGCACTTCAGTGCCAGTGACCACCGCCGGCACGGCGCACCTCATCGAATGGGATCTCGCGTCGCTGCCCGATGCCCTCGACGGCAATCCCGGGGCGATGGTGGTCGACACGCGCGGCGAGGACAACAACCGCGCCTGGTTCGTCACGCGCGTCGCGGCGCCTGACGCGACCGGCGGCGGTCAGCGCGTCTATCGCTTCGATCCGGCCCGGTCGCTGATGAAGGGCAACGCCTACTGGACGTCGTGGGACCTGCGCGTCGACAGCTTCGCCGGTGGCCTCAAGAAGATGCGGCCGTCGCATGACCGCCGCTACATTTTCGTCCGGACCGCGACCTTCATCCAGCGCATCGACACGCAGAACTGCACGACCGGCAGCGCGCCGACCTGCCAGCGAACGGTGTGGACCTTCGTCGAAGATCCCGTCGACCCGACATTCGTGTCGGACGTCGCGATCGACGATCAGAACCACGTCTTCACGACCGGCGTCAGCAGCGCGTTTCCCACCGGTTACGTGCAGATGCTGACCCCCGGATCGTCGACCGTGAAGCGCTGGACGCTCGACACCGCGCCGACCGCGTGCCCCTCGCAGGGCGACGGCAGCGTCGGTGCGGGGGCTAGCGTGAGCTGCCTCTCGGGTATTGACATTCACCCGCAGCCGAGCAAGCAGAACCTCGTCTACTTCAGCGAGCAGGGCACGGACACGATCGCCGAGTTGAACATCAACGTCACCAGCCCGTCGGCGACGCACCCGAACATCCGCCGCTGGTCGCTCGCCAAACTTTCGACCGCGACCGGCGAGACGATCACCCAGCCGCGCATGCTGAAGATCGACAAGTGGGGCAAAATCTGGATCAACACCGGCAGCGGCCACATCGTCAGTCTCGATCCGTCGACCAACAAGATGACCAAGCACATGATGCCGTCCGGGTCGTCCAACGATCCCTGGGGCATCGCGCCGGACGACGACGTGATCGGCTACACCGGCGCCGACACCAACAAGGTCGCCGTGCTGTTCCCGAAATTCCCCGCCGTCTACATCGCTCCCGATCCGGGTGTCGCGCCGTTGACGACCTTCCCGACCGTGGTGACCAACGAGCCGTCGAGCGTCGTCAGCGGCACGGTGCCGGGCACCCCGAAGGTGGTCGACGCCACCACAACCCGCAAGAATGACGGCACCTACGTCGAAGCGTTCATCAACACCAACAACGACTCGCTGCAGCCGCTCGGGATCAGCCCGAACCACGGCAAGGCGCAGGGGACGTTCTTCTACACCGTCGGCCTCGCCGCCGGCACGACCACCGATCCCGTGACCGGGGTGGTTACG
>DASWRR010000387.1:0-1951 GCA_036403055.1 Ilumatobacteraceae bacterium
CGGGTTCGCGATTTCGGAGTCGCCGTCGTGGCTCGTTCGCGCAGCAGCTTGGTGCTCCGCAGGAGGAGTGTTCGCGGTGGCCGGCCTTCGCGGCGGATACGAACATGGTGAGGCCTGGCACCGCGCCGGCCGACGCGAGAACAAGCAGAACGTCTTCAACGACTTCCACGCGGCAGGGGATTGGCTGGTGGACAACGGCTACACCGCGCGTCGGCTCCTCGCGATCGAGGGCGGATCGAACGGCGGCTTGCTGATGGGTGTCGCGATCACCCAGCGCCCGGATCTCGCTGCGGCGGTGCACTGCGCCGTGCCGTTGCTCGACATGATCCGCTTCCCACTGTTTCTCATCGCCAGGCTGTGGACCGACGAATACGGCGATCCCGCCGTTGCCGAGCAGTTCGAATGGCTCAACGCCTACTCGCCGTACCACCACGTGATCGAAGGCGGGCGATACCCCGCTGTGCTGTTCACCACGGCCGAGGGCGATTCACGAGTCGACCCGTGCCACGCCCGCAAGATGGCGGCGCTGTTGACGTCGGCGAGCTCCAATCAAGCTGAGCGCCCGATCCTTCTTCGCCAAGGTGGGCGTAGTGGGCACGGTCAAGGAAAGCCGGCGAACATGCGCGTCCGCGACGACGCGGATGTGCTGGCGTTCTTCGCGTGGCAGCTCGATGTCGAGTCGATGCTCGACGATCACGGCTCGACGTCTTCGTCGCCTCCTCTCAAGAACGTCTGACCCTCGACACATTCCTGGCGATACGGGCACCAGCGACACGAGATGCCCGGCTTCTTGACGGCGACCTCGCCCTCGACCTGCAGCTGGATCAATCGGTGGATGCCATCGAGCGTGCGACGCAACGCGGTGCGCAACACCCCTTCCGTGACGTCTTCGACGATCGGCTGTGCGGAATCGAGGTAGAACGTTGCGAGCTTGCGTGGAGGAACGTCGCGCACCAACGTCTCTACCAGCGCGTAGAAGCGGAGATCTTCGCGATGGCGTTGGCTGACCCGTCCGGTCTTGAGGTCGATGATGACCTTGCGACTTTCGCGACCGCTCGGACGACCCATGACGAGATCGACGCGCGCTCGCAGCAGGATCGGATGATCGAGCGGCCATTGCGCTGCAGCCTCCGTCGCCGGGTTGCTGCGTGCGTCGAGTGGCGGAAACGATTCGGAGAACTTGCTGACGCGCTCGATCGCTTGGCCGCGCAGATCCGCCTCGTCGCCTGGCGACAGCGCGGCGATCCACCGGCCGAAGTCGCGCTCCTCGTCGCCGAGCCGCGCCAGCGCTTCGTCGACCAGTTCGCGCGGGCTCGGTTCGCCGCGCCAGTTCAACATCAGTTGGATCGCCTTGTGGGCCACCTGACCGCGAGCCCGCGCCGGTGTCCACTCGAAATCATCCGGCGCGAGGAAGTGCACTTCGCAGTCGTGAACGCTGGACAGCGTGTGCTTGGTGATGAACAACGTGTGCCCGTCGAGCCGATCGGTGAAGTGGGCGAACGCTTCGTTGGCCTCGTCGCGGATGTCGGCGACGACTTCCGGTTCGAATACCGTCGGCTTTGTGGATCGCCGTAGCAGCGCGAGCGTGCGTAGCTGTGCCGGGTTGAGTTGCGCTGCTTCCTCCACGATTGCCGAGACTAACCAGGGGGTGTCACAGCCCGGTTGTAACACCCCTGCGCGACACTGACCTCATGCCCGTCAGCAACACGTCCATCGACTTCGCCCACGCCGCCCGCACCATCGGTCGCGAGGTGCGCCGGCGCGGTCTCGTTGCCCCTGGCTTCCGTTGCCCGCCGCGGATCGCCGGCGTGCATCGTTCGCTGCGCCGGGTGTCCAACGGCGCCGTCGTCGCGGTGCAATTGAAGGGTCGACCGTGGGCGGCGATCATCGGCGACATGATCGAGGGGGTCATCGTCACCAACGAACTGGCGCCACCGCACGCGGATCGGCT
>DASWRR010000388.1:0-3878 GCA_036403055.1 Ilumatobacteraceae bacterium
TGCGTTGTTGCGCCAGGCACTCGACGACTCGACTCCGCGCGAACGTCGGCAGCTCGCCCGTCTCGGTCGGCTCGTCGCTGATCCCGCAGGTCGCGAACTGTTGCAACGGCTGACCGACGAGGTTCTGCGCATCGCTTCCAATCGACGCGCCGCGCGTCGCTTTCACGACGTCGTCGCGACGTATGGCCTGCCCGCTTCGCTCTCCCCGGTCGACCGTTCGATGCTCGGCGTCGGGGCGAAGCTCGCCCCGCTCGTTCCCGATGTGGTGATGCCGCTCGTGCGGCGGCGCATCCTGTCCGAGACGAAAGGCGTCGTCCTGCCTGCCGAGGATCCGCAGTTTGCCGAGCATGCCGAGGCGCGGCGCCGGGATGGGATCGGGCTGCTGGTGAATCCGCTCGGTGAGTCGATCCTCGGCGACGACGAGGCGACGCGACGAGTCGACCAGGTGCTGGAGAAGTTGCGACGACCCGACGTCAACGCAGTGTCGATCAAGGCCTCGGCACTGGTCGCCAACCTCGACGTGCTCGACTTCGAGCGCAGCGTCGAGCGAGTCGGTGAACCATTGCGCCGCATCTATCGAGCCGCCCTGGCGAAGGCTCCGCACGGCTTCGTCAACCTCGACATGGAGGAGTACCGCGATCTGCAGCTCACCGTCGCCGCGTTCACACGGGTGCTCGACGAGCCCGAGTTCCGTGATCTCGAGGCGGGGATCGTCCTCCAGGCGTACCTCCCCGACAGCCACGCGGTGCTGCAGCGCCTCGGCGACTGGGCGTCCGCGCGAGTAGCCGGCGGCGCCTCGGGAATCAAGATTCGGATCGTCAAGGGAGCGAACCTGGCGATGGAGTCCGTCGAAGCCGAGTTGCACGACTGGGTTCCCGCGCCGTACCCCACCAAGGCCGACGTCGACGCGAGTTACAAGTTGATGCTCGAATCCGCGCTGCGACCCGAATGGAACGGCGCCGTGCGAGTCGGAGTTGCCAGCCACAACCTGTTCGACATCGCCTGGGCGCTGGTCTCACGGAGCCGGCTGCCCGCCGATCAGCGATCGCGGGTCGAGCTCGAGATGTTGGAGGGAATGGCGCCGGCGCAGAGCCGTGCGGTCCGCAAGACGGCCGGGTCGCTGATGCTGTACGCGCCCGTGGTCCAGCGCCACGAGATCGACGCGAGCATCGCGTACCTCGCCCGCCGGCTCGACGAGAACACGGCACCCGACAACTTTCTGCGGGCGCTGTTCACGATCACCCCCGGCTCTGCCGAGTTCGCGGCGCAGGCCGAACGATTTCGACGGTCGGTCGCGGATCGCCACGAGATCTCGACCGACCGCCGCCGGTTCCCGGAGCAGGCGCCGGAGTCGATGTTCACCAACGAGCCCGATAGCGATCCCACCGATCCGGCGACGCGCGAGCGGCTGCACAACGCCGTCCGCACTCCGGCCCCGGAGCGTGAGCTGCGCCTCGTCACGACCGTCGACGAGATCGACGCGATCGTTGCCAGAGCCGTCGAGGCGCAGCGAGGTTGGGACGCTGGCGGCGCGGACGCCCGCCAGAAGACGATCGGCGAGGTCGTCGACGTGCTCCGCGCCGAACGCTTCGACACCATCGGGGTGATGGCCGACGAGGCGGTCAAAGTCGCACGCGAGGGCGATCCGGAAGTCAGCGAGGCGATCGACTTCGCGAAGTACTACAGCACCGTCGGGCTCGAAGTGCTCGAGCAACAACGAGCCGAAGGTGCCGTGCTCGAGCCGCGCGGCGTCGTGGTGGTCGCCTCACCGTGGAACTTCCCATATGCGATTCCCGCCGGCGGTGTGCTCGCCGCGCTCACGGCAGGGAACTCGGTGATCCTCAAGCCGCCGCCGGAAACGCGCCGTACGGCGCAGCACCTCGTTGACCAACTGCACCGTGGCGGCGTGCCCCAGGATGTCCTGCAGTTCGTCGCCTGTCCCGACAACGAAGTGGGGCAACGGCTGGTCAGTCATCCAGATGTCGGCGGCGTGGTGCTGACCGGGGCGTACGAGACCGCGGAGATGTTCCGCTCGTGGAAGCCGGGAATGCATCTGCTCGCCGAGACCAGTGGCAAGAACGCGATCGTGATCACGCAAGCAGCTGATCTCGATCTCGCGATCCGCGATCTCGTGCGATCTGCGTTCGGCCACGGCGGTCAGAAGTGCTCGGCGGCCAGTTTGGCGATCGTGGAGGCGGCGCTCTACGACGACGAGTCGTTCATGAAGCGTCTGGCCGACGCAACCCGCAGCCTCGTCGTCGGTCCGTCGAGCGATCCTGGCAGCGTCGTCGGTCCGCTGATCGCGGAGCCGTCGCCGAAGTTGCAGCGCGGTCTGACGCGGCTCGACAGCGGTGAGCACTGGCTCGTCGAACCCAGGGATCTCGGCGGGAACCTGTGGGCGCCAGGCATCCGCGTCGGCGTGCGACCCGGCTCGTGGTTCCATGTCACCGAATGCTTCGGACCGGTGCTCGGCGTGATGCGCGCCGACGATCTTCAGCACGCGATCGAGATCCAGAACGGGACACCGTTCGGCCTCACCGGCGGCATTCACTCCCTCGACGACGCCGAGATCGAGCAGTGGCTCGACGGCGTGCTCGTCGGCAACGCGTACATCAACCGCGGGATCACCGGAGCGATCGTGCAGCGCCAGCCGTTCGGTGGATGGAAGCGATCATCGGTCGGCTCCGGACCGAAAGCGGGCGGGCCCGACTACGTCGCCGAGATGGTGACCGGCACGCCGACTGCGATCGATCTCGAGGTCGCCGAGCGGTCCTATCGAGATGCGTGGAAGGCGTGGTTCGGATGCAGCCACGACCCAACGGGCCTCGCCGGCGAGAGCAACGAACTGCGGTACTGCAACCTCGACGGCCTGCTCGTGAGGATCGGCGACGATACGCCCGATGGAGCGGTGTGGGCGGCTCGTCGCGCGGCGCGGATCTGCGGGACTCGAATCGTCGTGTCCGACGCGGCGGTGGAATCGGAGTCGGCGCTCGCGGAACGCCTCCGCGTTCTCGACGTCGAACGCGTCCGGCTGCTGACCGGTGCGACCGATGTCTTGCGCGCCGCGTGCAGCGCGCTCGGTATCGACATCGACGCCGAGCCCGTTTCGGTCAGTGGCAGGCGGGAACTGCGCAGGTGGGTCCGCGAGCAGGCGATCAGCCGGACAACACACCGTCATGGCCGCGTCGCGCCGTGAGCCACGGCTGCTCGGCTTCGGCCATCGGTGTGCTCGGCGGTCCCTGCGTGAACGGCCACAGCTCTTCGGCCATTCGCCGGTAGTTGCCGGTGGCGCGCAACTCGCCCAGCAACGCGTAGAGCCCGAGGTTGATCCGTTGGATGAAGACGAATGCGCGCGGCACCGTCGCGTACTGCGAGATGGGGCTGGAGCGGTCGAAGGTGTGGCGCACGATTCGGCTCGCGTACTCCGATGACCACGTGACGACCTTGTCCTCTTTGACGCTCTCGTAGAACTCGCCGAAGTACTCGCCGATCTCGTCGTCGTTTGCCGGCGCGCCGCGGCGCAACATGCCGGCGTCCTCGACGATTTGTCTGAACGCGGGCACGTCGTGCTCGTACGCCGCTGACCTCACCATCCCGATGAACGTCGACATCTCCTGATCGGTGAACCGCTTGACGAGACCGAAGTCGAGGAACGTGACACGGCCTCCGCCGTGGAACAGGTAGTTGCCGGGGTGCGGATCGCCGTTGAAGAGGCGGTGGCGCATGATCGAGCCGAAGACGAAGCGGTAGATGATCTCGGCGTAACGGCCGCGCGCCTCGGGCGGATCGGCGAGCACGTCGTCGAAGCGGCGCCCGGCGACGAACTCGGACGTCAGCACCATCTTCGACGAGTGCGACGGGTATGGCTTCGGGATGTG
>DASWRR010000389.1:0-7766 GCA_036403055.1 Ilumatobacteraceae bacterium
CCTCCGGAGCCCCTCGGCTGAGCAGTTTGAATTCGTCCTCGTCGAGGTCGGGGTCGGTCCACTTGCCGTTGGACACCAGGGCGGCACCGACCGCGCCGATCGCGTCGGCGCTCTTCGCCGCGTATCCGTTGGTCCCGACGCACATCACCAGTCCTGGCTCGACGATCTCCAGGTAGGGCAACTTCGTCGGCGTCTCCGGGATGAGGCACGGCTTGGTGGACCACGCCTCGACGCGGAGACCGGGCAGCACGCCGAGCAGCAACGAGCGCAACGAGTCGAGGTCGTCCTCGTGCTCGCTGCCACTCATCCAGCGGCGGCGGTCGTCGGCGTCGAGCACGCGCGGCTCGTGCCGCGTCGAACCGAGCTTCACGTACGTCTGACCGTCGGGATACATGGTCGGCGGCACGACGTACAGGTGGTCGTCGAGATCGTCGACGATCAGCGACGGCAGCCCCGACAGCCGGGCCTGCTCGTGTGCGGAGATCCTGGCGAGCACGACGGTTTCGGCAAGGACCTCGATCAGCGGTGTCCGCAACAGACCCTGGAGCTCGTCGGCGTGCGGCCCCGCGGCGACGAGCACCTGGGCAGCGTCGATGACCCTTCCATCCATCGTCGTGACGCGCCATCCGTCGGCGGACGGCTCGATGCCGCGCACTGCTTGCTCGACGACATCCGCGCCTTGCTGACGGCTGACGGCCAGCTGCGCGGCGAGCATGCGGCGAGGATCGATGAACCCTCCCGGCCCCGGCTCGCGCAGCACTGTCGCAGCGTCCGGCACCCTGACCCGGTCGTCGCCGAAGGATTCTCCTGGCCCGAAACGCTCGAACGGCACCCCGAGACCGTCTGCAACCGACGAGATCGCCGCGAGCCGATCGGCATCGACGTCGGCCATCAGGACACCCACCGGTTCGTGGAACGAGATGCCCGACTTCGCTTCGATCTCCGGATACGCCTCGATCGCCCGTCGTGCCAAGAGCGCCCACTCCCGCCGCTTGTCGAGGCGACGAGTGATCCGTCCGGAGTCGTAGTGACTGGCGAACACGCCGTCGTGGGTCCGCCAGTCGAGCGGTTCAACGGGACCGATCCCGACGCACCGCTGCCCGTCTGCGGAGAGGTGACGGAGCGCAGCGCCGCCGACCAATCCGAGGCCGACCACCGCGATGTCGTATCGAGTTGCCACGAGTCACACCCTACGCGCCAACCTTTCCGCTCAAACGGCCCATGAGCACTCTTCTTTACTGGTACAAAAGGCGGGTGCACGGAACCGCGACAACGACCGAGGAGTTCCGCTGGGACCGGCTGACGTACTCCTCCGCGCTGGGGTACGCGCTCCTCGTCGGCGGTCTCAGTGTCGGCACCGTCCTCGGCGAACTGCGTCATCAGTTCCATCTGTCCGGGGTCATCGCTGCGCTGCACGGTTCGACGTTCGGTTTCGCCTCGATCACCGCAGGGTTCGTCGGCGTTCGCGTGGTCGATCGACTCGGGCGTCGACGATCGCTGCTCTTCTCCGCGGTGGCGATCGCCTGCGGCATCACGATGTTCTGCCTCGGTCCGGCGTGGCCCGTCACACTCCTCGGCACCGCGTTGGCCGGCATGGGCGGCGCGTTGCTGGCGATGGTGATGCCTGGACTGATCAGTGATCACCACGGCGAGCATCGAGCAACGGCGTTCGCCGCGGTCAACGGCGCGCCGGGCCTTGCGGGGGTCGCGTTCAGCCTCGTGGTCGGCGCTGCGCTCGCGTTGCACTGGTCGTGGCGCCCGCCGTACCTCGCGCTGACAGCAGTGATCGTGGTAACGCTCACGCTCGTCGCATGGCCGGTCGCGGTTCCCGACTCGACACGCCACGGCGACTTCACCATCGCCCACCTCCGCGACCGCGAGGTGCTCGTGCCGTGGCTGCACATCATCAACGCCGTGTTCAGTGAGTTCGCCATCGGCATCTGGGCGGCGACGTACCTCAAAGAGGTCGGGCACGCTTCGGGTGGTCTCGCCGCCGCGCTGGCAGGCGTCTTCGGCGTGATGATGTTCCTGTCGCGCCACGTGATGCCGTCGACGGTTCGCTACTTCGGCGACGCCACCGTGACGGTGAGCTTCGTCGTGATGGCCATCGGTGCGCTGGTGATGTGCTTCGCACCCGGGCTACTGCCGCGTGTCGCCGGCCTCATCATCGTCGGCTTCGGCGGCGCGCCGCTGTACCCGCTGACGGTCGATCGGTTGTATGCGTCTGCAGAGCACAAGATCGATTCGATCTCGCTCGGGGCGATTTGCATCCTGGCGTCCGGAACAGCCGTCACCCTCGGTCCGCTTGCCCTCGGTGTGCTCGCGGACTCGGTTGGGCTCCGTCGGGCGCTCCTCATCGTGCCGATCGCCTGCACGCTCGGCGCGATCACGCAACGGCCCGCGGCGACACGACGACTGGTGGCACCGGCTCTCGATTGAGCCGTCGGCAAGACAGGGAATACAGTCGACGGGATGGGAACGACGACGTCACTGACATCCGCCGATGGCTTTCAGCTCTCCGCCTACCGCGCCGAACCGGAAGGCCCGTCGCGCGGCGGCGTCGTCGTCGTCCAAGAGATCTTCGGCGTCAACGGCCACATCCGTTCCGTCGCCGACCGGTACGCGGCAGCCGGATACCTCGCGATTGCGCCGGCGATCTTCGACCGCGATCGACCGGGGGTCGAGCTCGGGTACACGCCCGAGGACATCGAGATCGGTCGGGCGATCGCGATGGGTGGCCTCGACTTCCAGAAGGTCGTCGACGACGTCGCCGCGGCCGGGGAAGCAGCGCGTGAGGGCGGCAGGGTCGGCGTTGTCGGCTACTGCTACGGCGGTCGAGTCACGGCAGCAGCGGCGATACAGCACCCGGACCTGTTCGATGCAGCGTCGTCGTACTACGGCGGCGGTGTCGTCGGGCTGATCGATCAGCAGCCGCGGGTGCCCATGATCATGCACTTCGGCGAGCGCGACCACGCCATCCCGATGGAAGACGTCGACAAGGTCGCGGCCGCATGGCCCGACGTGAACGTGTACGTCTACGACGCCGAACACGGCTTCAACTGCGATCAGCGAGGGTCGTTCAGTGCGGTCCCCGCGGCGATCGCTCAAGCACGTACGTTCCGGTTCTTCGACGAGCGGCTCGGCTGACTCAGGCTGACTCAGGCAGACACGGGCTCGCGCCGCATCGACGCATCGCGGAGCCGCCACGACGATCCCGACAGCACGGCGCCGCACACCACCAACGTCAGCATCGACACCGCGCACGTCGTGTAGGCGACGGTCCTGCCGTAGTGCTCGTAGATCTGGCCGATCACCGTGGCGGTGATACCGGCGGTCAGGGTCTGGATCCCACCGAGCAGCCCCTGAGCACTCGCCTGTCGTTCCCCCGGGACGACCAATCCGACGGCGACACCGCAACTGCTGACGGTGAACCCGTCGTTCGTCGCGTGCACCAAGGAGAACGCGAGCATGACGCCACCGGTTGGCGCATGTCCGTAGGCGAACATCGCGGCAGTGCCGACCAAGAGGCCGAACGTTCCGAGGCGGAACGGTCCGATCGATTGGGCCAGCCGCCCGCCGATCGAGGCGAAGAGCACCATCGGCACCGCGAACAGCGTGATCCCGAGGTTCGCGATCAGATCACTGGCGTGCAGATCGTCGAGCACGAGCGCCCACAACGCATCGAACGTACCGATCATCATGAAGACGGCGGCGCCCATCGACACTGCCGCGAGGTACGGCCGAATGCGGAGGAGGTCGAACGCGAACCTCGGCGGCACTTCGGCGGCGGCATCGGTCTCGGCGACATGGGTCCGTGCGATCAACGGATACATCGCGATCGTGAGCGCGGCAATCAGCATGAACGGTGCCGCGATGCCGAACGGCCCGACCAGCACCGCGGAGACAGCGGGCCCTGCGGCGAAGCCGGCAACGTCGGCAGCGAGCATTCGTCCGAGGTTCTGCCCGAGTCGGTCTGGGTCGGCGTTGATGACGATTCGGCGGGCGGCGGGATAGGCCAACCCGACCCCCACACCCATCACGAACCGCGACGTCAGCAGCACGGGAAACGTCGTTCCGTACGCCATGCCGACGAGCCCGGCGACGTTGAACGCCATCCCGAGAAAGATCATCGATCGGGCGTGCCCGCGGTCGGCCAGTGGGGCGATCGTGACCTGGGCAACGAATGACGACAAGAACCCCATCGCCACGATCAGCCCGAGCGCGCCCTCTCCAATGCCGTACTGATCGCGGAACTCGTCGAGCACCGTGAACATCACGCCATAGCCGGAGGCGAACAGCGCTGTCAGCGCGCCGAAGACGACGACGACGGACCGGTTGCGCATCTGTCCAGTATGACAAGGCCGATCACGAGCCCCATCGAAAATTCTTGCTTTATGTCCGAGTTTCCTCTATCGTTCGAGAAATGTCGGACAATGGACGATACGACCTCGGATATCAGCTCGACGAGACGATCGCTGCCGACTCCCCGATGAGGTTGAAGGCTGCTGGCCACGGACTACGATCACTGATCCTCGATCTCGTCCTCGAGCGAGCGATGACCGTGACGGAGCTTGCCGAGCGGGTGCGCAAGCCCCGCGGCACCGTCGCCCATCACGTCGATGTGCTCGTCGACGCGGGGCTCCTGAAGGTGACTGGCACCAGGCGCGTCCGCGCCATCGACGAACGGTTCTACGGGCGCACCGCGCGGACGATCGTCTTCCCCGATTCCACGCGAGACGGTGACTTGCCCTTCGTGGCCGACGCTCGCGCCGAAGCCGACCTGTCCGACGGTTGCGAAGGCGCCGGCGGGTTCACCCTGCGCCACGCTCGCATTCCGGCAGAGCTCGCCAACGAGTTCGCCGATCGTGTGATGGCGCTCGCCACCGAGTTCACCGAGCTCCCACGCGGTGGGACGCGGGAGTACGCGTTCCTCGCCGGAGTCTTTCCCACAAAGCGACCCGTCGCCCCGGAGGAAGCAGAATGACCACGAACAAGCCCCTCGGAGCCAGCTACCGGAAGCTGTTCATCTCGACGACGGTGTCGAACATCGGCGACGGCATGTCGCTGATCGCGTATCCGTGGCTCGCGTCCGCATTGACCCGAAATCCCATACTGATCGCCGCGGTCGCGCTGGTCCAACGTCTCCCCTGGTTGGTCTTCACCTTGCCGGCCGGCGTCATCACCGATCGCGTCGATCGCAAGCGGGCGATGGTGATCGCGGACATCATTCGATTCGGGTTGACGCTCGTTGTGGCGCTCGCCGTGCTGGGACGCCAATCGAGCCTGCCGGGCGTCGACGAGCTCGCCAGCGTCAAGGGCACCTCGACCGGGCTCTACACGTTGCTGCTCGTCGCGACGCTGCTGCTCGGGACCGCCGAGGTGCTGCGCGACAACTGCGGCCAAACGTTCATGCCCTCGATCGTCGACGTCGATCAGCTGGAGAAGGCCAACGGGAGGATGTGGAGCGCCGAAGGCGTCGCCAACACGTTCATCGGGCCGCCGCTCGGATCGTTGCTGCTGCTCGCCGCGTTCTCGCTGCCGTTCTTCGTCGACGCGGCATCGTTCTTCGCCGCAGCGGTGCTCGTCTGGTCGATCCCCGGCACGTTCCGGGCCGAGCGCCCGGACGATCATGTCGAGGCGCCATGGCGCACCGAGCTGGCCGAGGGCTTCCGCTGGTTGTGGGGCAACGATCTGTTGCGATCGATGTGCATCATCCTCGGTCTCATGAACCTCGCATCGACCCTCAGCGGATCGGTGCTCGTGCTCTTCGCCCAGGAGGTGCTGCACGTCGGGCCGTTCGTCTTCACGATCATGGGATTCGGGTTCGCGGTGGGCGCGGCGGTCGGCAGCAACCTGGCACCGCGCATGTCGAAGCGGTTGGGCAGCGGGACGTGTCTGGCCCTGACCCTCGGCGCCAACGCAGCGACATCGGTCCTGGTCGGCCTGTCCTCGTGGTGGCCGGTGGTCATGCTGCTGTGGGCCACCGGCTCGACGCTCGGGGCGACGTGGAACGTCATCACGGTCAGCCTCCGTCAATCGATCATCCCGTCGCATCTCCTCGGCCGGGTCAACAGCGTCTACCGCTTCTTCGCCTGGGGCATGATGCCACTCGGCGCCGCGCTCGGCGGAGCGACGGTGGCGATCGTCAGCCACATGGCCAGCCGCCGGGTGGCGTTGCGGTCCGCCTTCGTGCTCGATGGCGCCATCTACCTCGTGCTGTTCATCGTCGGACGAAGCAGGCTGACGACGGAAAAGCTGGAAGCGGCGCGAACACCGGTCCCTGCCTAAGCTCGCGCCGAAACGACCGCACGAAAGGGACTCACGATGCCGCTCGGCCAATCACTGACCGAAGACTCAATTCTCGCTGAACGCGCCAAGGCGCTGGTCCCGCTCCTCGACGCCGAGGCCGAGTACGCCGACGTCCATGGCGAGCTGTCCCCCGCCGCCGTCGAGGCGTTGCACCGCGAGGGGCTGTTGAAGATCTGGGTGCCCGAGAAGCTGGGCGGCGCCGAGCTCGACCCCATCCATTCGCTCGAAGTGCTCGAGAACGTCTCCTACGCCGACGCCTCGGCGGGCTGGGTCACGATGGCCGCCAACCTGTCGATCGGCACCGCCGGCGCGTACCTGTCCGACGAAGCGGTCGCCGAGCTCTGGGGCGACGGCAGGCAACCGGTGATCGCCGGCCAAGGCACGCGCCCGGGAATGGCGAAGACCGTCGATGGAGGCCTGTCGCTGAGCGGCTCGTGGAGCTTCGGTTCGGGACTCAAGCACTCGAGCCACGTGCACTCCCTCGGCATCATCGAGGAGACGGGCGAGCCGCGCATCTTCGTCACGCCGATCGATGAAGTCAATCTCATCGACAACTGGGATGTCATGGGTCTGCGCGGCACCGGGAGCATCGACTACACGATGGACAACGTGTTCGTGCCGGACGGCTGGACGCACTTCGCCGTGACGACGGTTCCAGAACGCGGCGGCAACCTGTACGGCCTCGGCATCATCGGGTTCGCGGTGACCTGCCACAGCGGATGGGCGATGGGCGTCGGCCGCCGGCTGCTCGACGAGCTCGCCGCGCTCGTCCACGGCAAGGCCGGCCGGCCCGGCGCGCAGGCCGACAGCAGCGCGTTCCAGCTCGGCTACGCGCAAGCGGAGGCGCAGTTCCGTGCCGCCAGGGCCTTCGTGATCGAGTCGTGGACCGACCTGTCCAAGAGCCTCTACGCGGGCGACGAGATCTCGGTCCGCCAGCACACGCTCGTTCGTCTCGCGCTCACCCACATCACCAAGACCCTGCACGACGTTGCCAGTTTCGTGTACCTCGCCGGCGGCACGACCGCACTTCGCCATGGCACGATTCAGCGCTTCTACCGCGATGTGCACGCCGGGACGCAACACGTGACGTCGTCGCCGAACGTGTGGCAGACGTGCGGCCGCGAGCTGCTCGGTGTCGCCGAAGGTCAGCGCTGGCAGTTCTTGGACCTCGTCGATCCCCACTGATCGAACGCGATACGACTAACTCAACGAGCTGTTGCCGGCCAGTCGCTTCGCCCAGCGCAACGCGTGATCGAGCGATCCGGTGAAGGCCACGCCCTTCCACGCGATGTCGAACGCGGTGCCGTGATCGACCGAGGTACGAACGATCGGAAGTCCCACCGTCACGTTCACGCCGCTCTCGAACGCCAGCAGCTTCATCGGCGTGTGCCCCTGGTCGTGATACATGCACACGATCGCGTCGAAGCGCTTCCGATGGACCGCTTGATGGAAGACGG
>DASWRR010000390.1:0-5103 GCA_036403055.1 Ilumatobacteraceae bacterium
AGGTGCGCGTTTCCAGGCGCCTCAGCACCAACATCTTCGAGAACGAAAAGGGTCGCAAGGCGCTCGAGCGCCGTCCCTTCCCGCCGGGACAGCACGGCCGCACCCGCCGCCGCAACGCCGGCAGCGAGTACCTCGCCCAGCTGCAGGAGAAGCAGAAGGCGAAGTACATCTACGGCGTGCTGGAACGTCAGTTCCGCAACACCTACGAGGAAGCCGTCCGCCTGCAGGGCCCGACCGGTGAGAACCTGCTGCGCCTTCTCGAGCAGCGGTTGGACAACGTCGTGTACCGCGCCGGCTGGGCCAGCACCCGCCCGCAGGCCCGTCAGTTCGTCAGTCACGGTCTCATCCACGTCAACGGCAAGCGCGTGAACATCGCCAGCTATCGCGTCCGCAAGGGCGAGGTCATCAGCCTGCCGCCGAAGGCTCGCGAGATGATCGTGATCCAGCACAACCTCGATGTCATCGACCGCAACGTCGTCGGCTGGCTCGAAGTCGGCGACGGCGGCAAGCAGGTCACCGTTCGCGATCTCCCGCAGCGCGACCACATCGACGTCCCTGTGCGCGAGTCGCTCATCGTCGAGCTCTACTCCAAGTAATTCGAAGCCCACCCAGCAATCAAAGGCACCTTCATGCTCGTCATTCAGCGCCCCACCGTCGAAGCCATCGGCGACGAAGACAACAACCGTCAGCGTTTCGCAGTCGGTCCGCTCGAACCAGGTTTCGGCCACACGATCGGTAACTCCCTGCGCCGCACGCTGCTCTCGTCGATTCCGGGTGCGGCCATCACCGCCGTTCGTTTCGACGATGCTCTCCACGAGTTCGACACGATCTCAGGTATCTCCGAGGATGTCACCGACATCATTCTGAACCTCAAGGACATCGTGCTGACCTCGACCAGTGACGACGACATCGTCTTGCGCCTCGACGTGCGTGGCCCTGCCGACATCACTGCCGGCGACATCAAGGCCCCGAGCGAGATCGAGATCCTCAACAAGGATCTGCACGTTGCTTCGCTCAACACCAAGGGCCGCCTCGCCGTCGACCTGACGGTCGGCCGTGGCCGCGGTTACCTCTCGAGCGATCGCGATTCACAGAACCGCACGATCGGCGTGGTGCCGATCGACGCGATCTTCTCGCCGGTTCGTCGCGTGATGTTCGAGATCGAGCCGACCCGGGTCGAGCAGAGCACCAACTACGAGCGCCTGGTCCTCGACATCGAGACGGATGGTTCGATCACGCCTCGCGAAGCACTGGCCTCGGCCGGCGCGACGCTGCGTTCGCTGGTCGATCTCGTCGCCAACCTCAGCGACGAGCCGCAGGGCCTCGAACTGGGAGAGGTCGCTGCCGTGGCAGCGTCGTCGCCCGACCTCGACCTGCCGATCGAAGACCTCGATCTCTCGGAGCGTCCGCGCAACTGCCTCAAGCGTGCGCAGATCAACACGGTCGGCGAGCTGTTGACCAAGACCGAGGACGACCTTCTGAACATCACGAACTTCGGGCAGAAGAGCCTCGACGAGGTCAAGCAGAAGCTCGACGAGCGCGGCTTGACGCTGCGCGGCTGATCGAAAACCGACGGAGACACCGACATGCCCGCAACCCCACGCAGAGCCCGCAACTTCGGCGGCAGCTCGCAACACCAGAAGTTGATGATGGCGAACCTCGCCGCGTCGTTGATCGCCGCCGAAGGCATCACCACCACAGAGGCCAAGGCCAAGGCGCTGCGACCGATTGCGGAGAAGCTCATCACCAAGGCCAAGAAGGCGCAGGACGAAGGCGCGATGCGCGTCCACCGCATTCGCCAGATCCAGGGGTATCTCGGCGACAAGGAGATGACCCACAAGCTGGTCAACGAGGTGGCGCCGCGTTACGAGGATCGCAACGGTGGGTACCTGCGGATCCTGAAGCTCGGCCCGCGCCAGGGCGACAACGCGCCGATGGCGCGCATCGAGCTCGTCTAGCAAGCTCGTAGGATCGTGTCGTGACCAAGCACGAGATCTCGATCACCTACTGCGTCCCTTGAGATTATTCAGAGCGCGCCGTGAGCGTCGCCCATGATCTCTTGCACGACTATCAACACGTCATCTCCGAGCTTCGCTTGATCACCGGGTCGAAGGGCATCTTCGATGTCATCGTCGATGGTGAATTGCTCTACTCGAAGCACGCCACCGGTCGCCACGCCGTTGCCGGCGAAGTGCTCGACTTGTTCCGGTCGCGGTACGCGCAGGGCGTCGACGTCTACGAGCGCTGATCGCGCTTCGTAAGCGGTTCGACCGCTGACCTATCGTTGACCTCCATGCTGCGACGCGTCAGGCTGACCGTTGCGTACGACGGCACCTCGTTCCACGGGTTCGCAGAGAACGACGGCGTACGAACCGTCGTGGGTGAGCTGCGCGATGCACTCGAGAAGATCTTGCAAGGACCGGTCGACCTCGTCGGCGCGGGTCGCACAGATGCGGGCGTGCACGCTTGGGGGCAGGTCGTCAGTTGTGACGTTCCCGACGAAATCGACCTCGACGCGCTCAGCCGTCGGCTCAACAGGATGTGCGGCCCGGCGGTCGTCGTGCGATCGGCGGAGTGGGCATCGTCGGCGGACTTCAGCGCACGGTTCTCTGCGAAGTGGCGTCACTACCGCTACGACGTCTGGAACGCCCCGGAGCCCAACGTGTTCCTCGCGTCGACGTCGTGGTACGTGTACCAGCCGTTGTCGATGCCGGCGCTGCGACTCGCGTGCGATCCGTTGATCGGTGAGCACGACTTCTCGACGTTCTGCCGGCGGCCGCGCTCCGTGCCTGGCGAGCAGGAGCCGTCGATGACGCGGCGGGTGATGGTGGCGCGGTGGTCGCAGGTGCCGACGGACTACGGCGATGGACTCCTGCGTTTCGAGATTCGGGCAAACGCGTTCTGCCATCAGATGGTGCGAGCCATCGTCGGCACGATGGTGGACGCCGGGGTCGGACGTCTGCCGCCGGGCGACATGCGCGGAATTCTGCACGGAAGAGACCGCCAGGCGGCTGGTCAGGTCGCCCCTCCACACGGCTTGTGCCTGTGGGAGGTCGGGTACGAGTGAAAGGCGAATGATGCGGATCCTGATGATCTCCACACCCGTCGGACCGTTGGGCAGCGGCGAAGGTGGCGGCGTCGAACTGACGCTGCACAGCCTCGTGCTCGGCTTGTCCGGTCGCGGTCACCACGTCGAGGTGCTGGCGCCGGCGGGATCGCTGCACGTCGGCGCCGTCGTTCACCAGATCCCGGGAGCACTCCAACCGAGTGCTCACATCACCGCTCGCGATGCGGTGGTTCCTGTTCCAGCAAACAGCGTCATCGCTGCGATGTGCGAATCAGCTCGCGCCCATGAGGACGACTTCGACGTCATCGTCAACCTGGCCTACGACTGGCTGCCGTTCTACCTCACCCCGTTCTTCGCGACGACGCCGCTCGCCCACCTCGTCAGCATGGCGACCGTCTCGGACGCGATGGACGACGTCATCACTCGGGCAGCTGAGCTTCGGCCGCGCAACCTCGCGATGCACAGCCACGCGCAGGCCGCGACGTTTCCCACCCTCGCCGGGCGCGTGCCCGTCGTCGGCAGCGGCGTTGCGGTCGAACGATACGACCTGCACATCGTCGCCGACGCGCCGCCGCATCTCGGTTTCGTCGGGCGCATCTCGCCCGAGAAAGGGCTCGCCGACGTCGTGGCAGTCGCCGAAGCGACGGGCTTGCCGCTGAAGGTGTGGGGATTGATGCAGGACCGCGCGGTCTGGGACGCCGCGATTGCCGAGCATCCGAATGCCGAGGTCTCGTACGAAGGGTTTCTGCCGACCGACGAACTGCAGGCGGCGATCGGTGGCTGCGCCGCAATAGTGATGGCACCCAAGTGGATCGAGGCCTTTGGCAACGTCGCGATCGAGGCGATGGCGACCGGGGTTCCCGTCATCTCGTACCGCCGCGGCGGTCCTGCGGAGATCATCGCCGACGGCAAGACCGGCTTCTTGGTCGAGCCGGACGACATCGATGGACTCGTCGCGGCTGTCGGGCGGATCGACGAGCTCGATCGTGTGCAGTGCCGCCAGCGCGTCGAGGAGGAGTACTCGATTCCGGCGTTCGCTGCCCGGGTCGAGACGTGGCTCGACGCGGTCGTCGACTGCCATCGCAACTCCTGGTACGCCGATCCCGCGTGATCCCGATTTCTTCACCAGGTCGTTTGCCGCTTTCGCCCAGAAGCCCGTATCATTTCACGGTTCCCTGGCGACTGATCGCCGTGCGGAAACACGTCGAGTCAAAGGTCCGAAATGCCTACTTACAGCCCGAAAGCAAGCGAGATCACACGCGCCTGGCACGTCATCGACGCCGAGGGTCTCGTGCTCGGTCGCATGTGCACCGAAGCTGCCCGCGTCCTGCGCGGCAAGCACAAGCCGACGTTCGCCCCGCACATCGACACCGGCGACCACGTCGTCGTCATCAATGCCAGCAAGGTCGTGCTGACCAAGGACAAGGCATCGAACAAGGGCGTCTACCGCTACAGCGGTTACCCAGGTGGCCTGAAGACCGAATCGTACGAGAAGCTGCTCGGCCGCAAGCCGGAAGAGGCGATCCGCCGCAGCATCCAGGGCATGCTCCCGAAAGGCCCGCTCGGTCGTCAGATGATCAAGAAGCTCAAGGTCTATGCCGGCCCAGAGCACCCGCACGCTGCTCAGCTCCCAGTCGTACTCGAACTCGCCGCGGCCAAGGCCCGTTGAGCGCGAAAGGAACCCGTTCGATGGCAACCAAACCGCTCACCCAGACCACAGGTCGTCGCAAGGAAGCGGTCGCCCGCGCCCGGTTGCGCCCAGGCACCGGCACGCACACGATCAACGGCAAGGCGTTCGACGCGTACTTCACGACCGCGATGCAGCGGATGACCGTGACCGAAGCGCTGCGGGTCACCGAGAGCGAAACCAGTTACGACATCGACGCAACGATGCACGGTGGCGGGATCAGCGGTCAGGCCGGTGCCCTGCGCATGGCGATCGCCCGCTCGTTGGTCGAGCTCGATCCGGAGGCGAGGGCATCGCTGAAGAAGGCGGGATTGCTCACCCGCGACCCGCGTCGCAAGGAGAGCAAGAA
>DASWRR010000391.1:0-3491 GCA_036403055.1 Ilumatobacteraceae bacterium
GGAACAGGCACTCACCCGCGAGGTTGCGCTCGTCCTGCGACCACTGAATCATCTCCTGCCACGTCGAACCGCCGACGAGCTCGCTGGTGAGGACGCGCGCCGTCGAGTGCGATGCGACGACGTCGGGGACGTGGATGAACGGATGGCCGCGGTAGTAGTCGGCGAACGCCTGCTGGTTGACCGCTTCGAGCGTGTAGTCGAGCTCGTCGATGAGGCGCTCGCGAATCTCGGCGACCATGTCGTCCGGGTCGAGCCCGCCGAACCCTTGCTTGAGGACCGCGCCGAGCAACGTCGCGTTTCGCAGATCGGCCTCGATCGCCGCACCGACGCCCGGGTATTGGACCTTCACGGCAACGGCGCGCTCCAATCCGCTCGTCGGGTCGACGACGACGGCGCGATGCACTTGGCCGATGCTCGCCGAGGCGATCGGCTGCGGGTCCCATTCGACGAACACGTCCTCGGGCGCCGCGCCCAGTTCGCGCTCGATCACCTCGGCGGCGAGCTCCGCGCTCATCGGCGGTGCATTGGACTGCAGTTCGGCGAGCGCGGCGCGCATCGGTTCCGGCAGACCCTCGCTGACGTAGCTGGCCATTTGGCCGAGCTTCATCAAGGCACCTTTCATGTTGCCGAGTCGCTCGGTGATCGCATCGGCAGTGCGCAGTTCGCGTTCGTGATCGAGCTCGATGCGCCGCTCTGCGCCGGCGAAGATCTTGCGCGCCGCCGTCGCGGCGTACGTGCCGCCGACCTTCATCCCGAGCGCCGCGATCTCGAGGTTCCGACGACCGCGAACGGTACGCCGCACCGCGGCTGCCACGGCGATGCCTGCCGCCGCAGCGAACACGAGCCGCTTCTTCATCGAGCTCGCTCGACGACCGAACGGCACGCCCGCAGCAGCGTCGGCACGAACTGCTTCGCGTTCGCCACGACCGCGTCGTGATCACCGTCGACCCGGAACGCCTCTGCATCGGGGATCGCTTCGAACAACCGCACCTGGCGGCGCACCGGCACGACTCGATCGCGCATCGTGATCAGCGTGGATGTCGGCACGTCGATGTCGCCGATCCATTCGCGAGCCGAGAAGTTGCCGATCGCGCGTCCCGCTTCGAGCACAGCGCGCCAGTCGTGCTGCGACGCTTCCTCGATCGCCCACGGCTCCCACAGGTCGGCCTTGCGTTGCAGATAGAACTGCTCCGTCATCCACTGCCGTGTCTGCAGCGGTGTCAGCCTGGCGACGGCGGCGAGCCCGGAGATGCCGAGGAAGCTCAGCCGCTCCTCGCGAGAGGTCGAGAAGTAGGCGGCCGTCGCACACATCACGAGGCCGGCAGTCCGTTGGCGATGGCGCTGCCAGATCAGCTGAGCGACCGGGCCGCCCATCGAGTAGCCGACCGGGATGAAGGTGTCGATGCCCAACGCATCGCACACGGCGACCGCGTCGTCGGCGCAGTCCTCCAGTCGAAACAGCTTCCGCGAACGGATCCCGCGCCCATGGCCGCGGTGATCGAGCGCGACGACGCGGTAGTGCTCGGCCAACGGTCGGTAGCACGTGAACCAGTTGATGTCGGCGGTCGCCGTCCAGCCGTGGAGCAGCACGACGGTCGGTGCTCCGATCGGCCCGGCCAACGTGCGGACGAACGTCGTGCCTCGGCCCGGCAGCTCCATCGCGGCCCCCGGTGGAAGGTTGGGCGGCCTCCCGGTCTCACGCGCCACTAGGCGGACTCGACCTTCGTCACGCGGACCCTGAGCTTGCCTGTCGGCGCCTCGTACTCGACCCACGTACCGGCGCTCGACCCGATCAATGCGGATCCGAGCGGCGACTCTGGGCTCATCACATCGAGATCGCCGACCTTCTCTTCCATGTGCCCGACCAGGTAGCGCTCGGCCATGCTGTCGTCGTCGCCTTCGTAGACGATGGTGACGATGGAACCAGCTGACACGATGCCATCGTCGCCGCGTTCGATGATCTCCGCCGTCTCGATGATGTACTCGAGCTGGCGGATGCGCCCTTCCATCTGGCCCTGCTCGTCCTTCGCTGCGTGGTAGTCACCGTTCTCGCTGAGATCGCCCATGAGGCGAGCGGTCTCGATCTTCTGGGCGACCTCGATCCGACCTCTGGTGGTCAGGTCGAAGAACTCGGCTTGTAGCCGATCGTATGCGGACCGGGAGAGCTGGGTCGTGGCCATATTGCGAAAACGCTATCGCCGCGTAACATCTCGGGCCATGGCTTATCGAATTGCTGTGATCGGCGGTGACGGCATCGGGCCGGAGGTGACGGCCGAGGCATTGAAGGTTGTGCGAGCTGGCGGAACGCAGCTGGAGACAACCGACTACGACCTCGGCGGGGCGCGGTACTTGCGCGACGGCGAGATCTTGTCGGACGCCACGTTGAACGAGTTGCGCGGGTACGACGCGATCCTCCTCGGTGCGGTCGGCACGCCAGACGTTCCGCCCGGCGTGATCGAGCGCGGACTGTTGCTGAAGATGCGATTCGACCTCGATCTCTACGTGAACCAGCGGCCGTTCTCGGGGATCGCGCCGGGCCACACGCAGCCGCACGACTTCGTCGTCATCCGTGAGAACACCGAGGGCCCCTACGTGGGCGAGGGCGGCGTCTTGCGCAAGGGCACTGCCCACGAGGTCGCGACACAAGGGTCCGTCAACACGCGGATGGGAGCCGAACGTGCGATCCGATTCGCGTTCGAACTTGCCGTGCAGCGGGGGAGCGCCGAGCCGCCGGGGCGCATGCACGTCACACTGGTCCACAAGACCAACGTGCTGACGTTTGCCGGCGATCTCTGGCAGCGGGCGTTCAACGCGGTCGCCGCGGACTACCCGCAGGTCGGCACGGCGTACAACCACGTCGATGCGGCGTGCATCTACTTCGTCCAGGACCCGCAGCGGTACGACGTCATCGTCACCGACAACCTCTTCGGCGACATCCTCACCGACCTCGGCGGTGCGGTCAGCGGCGGGATCGGTCTGGCGTCGTCGGCCAACCTCAACCCCGCTCGCACCGGACCGTCGATGTTCGAACCGGTGCACGGGTCAGCACCCGACATCGTGGGCACGGGGAAGGCGAACCCGATTGCGGCGATCCTCAGCGCAGCGATGCTGCTGCGCTACTCCGTCGAAGACACCGCTAACGCGGCGAGAATCGAGAGGGCGGTGGAGAAAGTGCTCGAGTCAGGGCTTCGGACGGCGGACATCTTCGAGAAGGACACGAAGCTGGTCTCAACCCGAGACATGGGCGACGCGATCGTTGCCGCGCTGCAGGCCTAGATATCCGCCGAGTAGTGGCACCGGACGTCGACCGCCTCGCCCGCGCCGTTCAGGATGTGCACTTCGCTGGCAAGCGCGTTCTCCACGCTGATGTAATTCAGCACGATGCTGTCGATGCCTACGCCCACCCGGTGGAGCTGGAAACGAACGTGCGGATACGCCTCCATGCCCTTCGCCAAGTACACCTTGAGCTCCTCCCTGCCATGAATCGTGCA
>DASWRR010000392.1:0-1537 GCA_036403055.1 Ilumatobacteraceae bacterium
AGTCCTCGGCCGGGCGAGGTGGCCGCGGCGCGCCACCGGTGAGATGCGTGGACAAGATCGTCGACAGTTCGTCGGACAGCTGCTGTTGGGAATCGCCCTCGACGCGGCGCCGCTTCTCGGCCTGCACCAGGTCGAGACGTGCTTGGGCAAGTCGGCGGACGTACGAAACGGCATCGTCGTCGTTCTGCAACCGGGCGCGCAGGGCACGAAGCTCGACCAACGAGAGTTGTCGGGGATCAAGGTTCTCAGCCATCAGCATCCTCCACTCACCGGCGGAAGCACCGCCACCTCGTCGGCCGCGCTGACTGGGTCGGTCGCTGCTGCGGCCTCGCCATTGACCCACACCCTGCACGATGGCAGCACGCGTGCGAAGCCGTCGCCGAACGATGCCACGGCGGCAGCGAGCACGTCGCCCACCGTGGCCCCGGCGAACTCTGCACGACCCGTGCCGGCAGCTTCGCGAGCTGATGCGAACATTCGCAGTGTCGCCATTGACGTCAGCGTACCGGGCGGGTCGCGGTGAGGTCGGTTCCCTCGGGATGCCGCGCTGCGGCGGTACCCTCCGGAGGCCGTGAGCGACGCCGCGCACCTACCCGGACTCGGTCCCGACGACGAGCTCGTCGCGATCCCCGATCCATTGCAGTTCCAGATCGAGGTGACCCGCTCGAAGAAGCGTCGCAAGACGGTGGGTGCTCACCTCGTCGGCGGTGCGCTGAAGATCGCCATCCCGTCGTGGATGAGCAAGGCCGAAGAAGCGCACTGGGTGCGAGAGATGAGCGGACGCTTTCGTCGAAAGCTGTCGGCGGACCGATTGCGACTGTCGGAACGAGCAAGTTCGTTGGCGCGCCGTCTGGACCTGCCGCGGCCACAGACGATCCGCTGGGCCGACGACATGCGCTCGCGCTGGGGATCGTGCACTCCGGCGACCGGCTCGATCCGGATCTCGACTCGGCTCGCCGCGTTTCCTGACTGGGTCGTCGACTACGTGATCGTCCACGAGCTCGCCCACCTCGTCGTGCTGGCGCACAACGACGAGTTCTGGCGGCTCGTGTATCGCTACTCGAAGGCTGAACGTGCAATCGGTTACCTGATCGCCAAGTCAGGTGACGGCGACGAGGTCGACTGATCGACCGCCCATGGGGCGCGGCGCGGTCGCGCCGACCCGGCCAACACGCCGGCGGCGACCAACACCGAAGCGGTCGAGATCAACCAGGCGACGACGGTTCCGTCGCCGGGCTGCGCAGTGGCGATCGCACCGCCGATCGCCAACAGCGAGATCAGTCGCAGGGCGAGGCGACGGCCGTCGAGGACCGGCACCGCCAGCGGTTCTGCAGCGATGTCGGCGCTGCTCGGCACTGTCCGCGCCGGCGAGCCGAGCCGCTGTCTGGCCGGCTCGACCATGCAGTACTCGACCAACGCGTTGATCGCCCGTGGCTCGGCGTCGCCGAACTCGACGCCGACGCGCCAGCGTTCCTCTGACACGGTGCGCACGTTGCGGACCACGATCGGCAAGGTCACGTCCTCGCAGCCGAAGGCG
>DASWRR010000393.1:0-1590 GCA_036403055.1 Ilumatobacteraceae bacterium
ATGTAGTTCGAGAAGATCGTGCCGAACTGCCAGACGGCGAGCAGCACGAGGACGAGGAAGCTCCCGCAGAGGCTGAGCTCCACGAGCGCCTGGCCGTCCTCGCGCCGCGTGAGCAGCGTGCGAAGCCTAGAACGCATCGTCGACCAGGCGGCTCGAGCCGGACGCGATGTCGGATGCGATCGCGGCGAAGATCGTGTTCAGCTGGCCCGCGGAGGGCTGGTTGTAGAAGTCGTTCGGCGACGCGATGTCGTCGAGCGTGTTGTAGGAGTTGATGCTCGGCGACTCCGGGGTGCTGCTCGCGTAGTGCTCGCAGTTCGGGTCCGGCTGCGAGCACGCCGCCCAGTGCGCCGGGACGGCCGGCGTGACCAGCTGGCCGGAGCTGTTGTAGACGGCGTTGACCCTCGGCGTCCAATCGCCCATGGCTCCCTGGGTGCATGCGACGTTGTTGCCGAGCGCGTAGCCGATGCTGTAGATCGTCGTGCCGGCGGCCTTGTAGGCGTTGGCGAGGTCGATCGCGGTCTGGCAGGGCTTGGTGTCGTCGCTGTTGCCCGGCGGGTAGGTCGGATCGGGGACGAACGAGGCCCCGGTGCCGGTGCCGGGATAGACGCTGCCGATGTTGGCCTCGCCGTCGGTCAGGAAGACGATGTAGTTCGGGACGTTCGGGCGGCCGTCCGCGAGCAGCTCGGCCTGCGACTGCCGCAGCGCCTCGCTGTACGACGTGTTGCCGCCGGCCTCGATGCAGGCGGTGTCGTCGCCGCTGTCGGTGTGCAGGTAGAGCCCCGAGGAGGTGTTGAGGGCCGTGCCCGTGGAGGTCTTGTAGTTGCTGCTGATCTGGTCGACGAGGTAGCCGCGCGACGGCGAGTCGTAGCCGTTGAACCCGTTCGGAAGCGAGTCGTACGGCGCGGAGCAGACGTCCGTCGACGTCGACTGCACCGGCGGGAACGCGACCATGCCGACCTGCGCATAGGGCGGGTTGAGGATGCTGAGCATGGTGCGCACGCCATCCTTGGCGTTGTTCAGGTCGATGCAGTTGCCGAAGCGGTCGGTCGGCGAGCACATGGAGCCGGTGCGGTCGATCGCGACCACGATGTCGACGGGCGTCGACGAGCACGGGCTGCACGCGTTGGCGTGGGTCGCGACGTTGAAGTGCGGGATGCCGAAGAGCTTCGCGAACCACGTGTTCGTCTGGGCCGTGCCCGTCACGACGAGCTCGTTCGGGTTCGTGTTCGAAACGCAGCCCGTCGCGAGGATCGCGGTCGCGGTGCACTTCGTCGTGTACGTGAACTGCAGCTGGGAGAGGTTCGGCGGCGTGTTCGTCGTGGCGTACGAGGTGGCCGTCGCGATGGCCGTGGCGGCCGTGGGGAGATCCTGGGCGCCGGCGAGCGCAGCCGCGTCGGTCGCGCTCTGGAGCTGGCGCTTGGCGTAGTAGGCGTAGCCGACGTCGACCGCGAAGGCGGCGACGCCGAGCAGCGCGATGAGCACGATCATCATCACGACCAGAACCTGCCCGCTCTCCCCGCGTGCCTTTCGCATCCCGACCCCTTCCGACCCCGTTGGCGGAGTTGCGCACGGCACAACCCTGTTCGCAGA
>DASWRR010000394.1:0-4202 GCA_036403055.1 Ilumatobacteraceae bacterium
CTTGACACCGAGGCGCTGTGCGTTGGAATCGCGCCCGTTGCGGGTTGACCCGCCACCTTTGGTCTTTGACATCTCGGCTCAGCCTCTCTTGATCGACGTGATCTCGACGACGTGATACTTCTGGCGGTGACCGTACCGGCGACGCTGATTCGTGCGGCGCTTGTAGGTGAAGCCGTCGATCTTCGGGCCCTGCGCCCAACCGACGACCGTGCCGGTGACCGAAGACCCGGACAGTTGCGACGGCGTCGCGAGGACCGTGTCGCCGTCGACGAGCAAGACGGGGGTCAGCGAGACTTCGCTCCCCTGCTCGGCATCGAGCAGTTCGACGTGGACCTGCTCGCCTTCTGAGACCTTGGCTTGCTTGCCACCGGATGCGATCACTGCGTACATAGCCATGCGATCCTATCGGGCGAACCGGCGACAACAACGGGCTGAACGAGAGCGAACATCATTCGAGCAACGCATGGTCGATGAGCACGCCACGACCATCGCAGTTCGGGCATTGGTCAGCGAAGTTGACCAGCAGACCCTCACCGATTCGCTTGCGCGTCATCTCCACGAGCCCGAGGTCAGTGATGTCGAAGACCTGCGTGCGCGTCTTGTCGCGGGCGAGAGCAGAACGGAACGCGTCGACGACCTTGCGACGGTTCTCCTTGATCTCCATGTCGATGAAGTCGATGACGACGATGCCGCCGATGTCGCGCAGCCGGAGCTGCTTGGCGACCTCCTCGGCAGCCTCGAGGTTGTTGCGGAACACCGTCTCCTCGAGGTTCGACGTTCCGACGTTCTTGCCGGTGTTGACGTCGATCACGGTCAACGCCTCGGTGTGCTCGATGATCAACGAGCCACCGCTCGGCAGCCACACCTTGCGATCGAGCGCCTTGTGCAGTTGCTCGTGGATGTGCTGGCGCTCGTAGAGCGGCAGACCCTCCTTCTCGGCGTCGAAGTACTCGATGCGATCAGCGAGATCCGGGTTGAACGCGGCGACGTAGTCGCGCACGTCTTCGAACAGGCGCAAGTCGTCGATGATGACGCCGCGGTACTCGGCGTTGAACTCCTCGCGGATGACCCGAACTGCGAGCTCCGGCTCTCGATACAGCAGCGTCGGGCTGTTGGCCTTCTTGGCCTTGGCCTCGATCACGCTCCACTGCTCGAGCAGTCTCGTCATGTCGGCACGCAGTTCGTGCTCGTTCGCGTTCTCGGCGGCGGTTCGCACGATCAGGCCGTGTTGCGCAGGCTTGACCCTGTCGAGGATGTTCCTGAGCCGCTTGCGCACATCGTCGGGCAAGCGCTTCGAGATGCCGTACGTCTTCGAGTTCGGGATCAGGACGACGAACCGACCGGGAAGCGAGACCTCCTGCGTCAACCGCGCGCCCTTCGCGCTGATCGGGTTCTTCGTGACCTGGCACAGCACCAGTTGCTTCGGACGCAGCATCTGTTCGATGCGCATCTGGCCGGACTTCTCGACGATGTCCTCAGGGTCGTACTGCACGTCGCCGCGGTACAACACCGCGTTCTTCGGGGTTCCGATGTCGACGAACGCGGCCTCCATCCCCGGCAGCACGTTCTGCACCTTGCCGAGGTAGATGTTGCCGTGGATCTGGCTGACGTCGTCAGCTGGACGACTGACGTAGTGCTCGATCAGGTTGCGTCCTTCGAGGACCGCCACCTGTGTCAGTGATGGCCGAACTTGCACCGCCATCAGGTACCGACCTATCGGGCGACCATTGCGCTCGCGGCCACGTCGCCGCTCGATCGTGTCGGCGTCGAGGTCGACCTCGGCCGATCCTGCAGCGGGCTTCGGGCCCTTCACGCCACGGCGGCGCTTCTTCTTCGCTGCGTCCGACGCGGCCTGATCATCGTCCGCAGCGGCCGCCCTCGCGGCCGCCGGCTGCACTCGATCGCCCTTCGGCTTGTCGGACTTGGTCCGATCGTTGCGACTGCGCTCGCCGCGCTGTTGCACCGGCTTGGCGACCACAGCGGATGTCGCGGCAGCAGCGACCGCCGGAGCCGGGCGGGTGTCGCCGATCTGCGGTTTGCGCACCAGGGCGCGGTCCGCCGCGGCGCCGGTCGCTCGGCCTTCGGCGATGCGCTTGGGAAGCTCCGGTTCGCTGTCGACCGAGGCAGCGGCAACGACCGCGGTGCCCGGAGCGTTCGTGGCAGCGGCTTCACCCTCGACTTCGTCGAGGCCGTCGATGTCGTCGGATGCCTCGTCGTCGTCCTCGGCGTCCTCGGCGTCGTCGGCGTTCGACCCGGCGGGCCGTTTGCGGTTGCGGCCACCACGTGACCCTCTCCGTCGCTTGGCCGCGGTTCGCACCGTCGGATCACCGATCGTGTCGGTTCCGTCGTTCGTGCCGCCGTCGGTTTCGCCGCCGGTGACGGGGTCGGCGCCTTCAGCGCTCGATTCGTGGTTGCGTGCCGTGGGCCCGGCAGCGCCGCCCACCTGCGTTGCCGCAGCTGAACCCGCCAGCGACAGCTGATCGTGTTGGTTGTCGGTCATTCGGAATTTCCCTTCTCATGCGCCGGCCGATTTCGCCAGCGCCGCGACGGCCGTTGCCCCGACCCGACGTGCGGGTGTCTCGGAGCCGGCTGGCGTCGCGTTCGATCCAATGATGTTGTGTGGCGCGCGGCGCGAGAGCTCCAACGAGCTCGTCGTGCTGAATTCGGCGGCCGCTCGCGCGCTCCTGCGCGGCCGGGTTGCGACATCGGCCAGAAATGGACTCATGTTGGCCGAGAGTCTACCGGAGAACCGGTTCTAGTGGTGAGGTGCTGTCACCTGTATCGCCGCATGTGGACGCTCTGAACGAGGCCCATCAAGGCGAAGAACGTGACGATGCTGGAACCGCCGTACGAGATGAACGGCAACGGCAGGCCCGTGATCGGCATGATGCCGATGCTCATGGCGATGTTCTGGAACATCTGCCACAGGACCATGGTGAACACCCCCGCGCACAGGTAGGTGCCGAGCATGTCGCGCGACAGGCCGGCAATCCTCCAGATGCGAAGGAGCAGGATCCCGAACAACCCGATGACGACGCCACAGCCGATGAGCCCGAACTGCTCGCCGATCGCCGAGAACGGGAAGTCGGCCCATTGGACGGGGATGTCCTTGGTGTTGGTGATCTGGCCCTGCAGCCACCCCTTGCCGTCGATGCCACCGGTCGCGATCGCACGCAGCGAGTTGCGGCCCTGGAAGATCAGGTCGCGCAGCTTGATGTCCGTCGAATCCTGCTGGAAGAACACTCTGATGCGGCTGAGTTGATAATCGTTGACGACGCCGCTGACGACCGCCGCACCGACGGTCGCGGCCGACAGGAACGTGATCAACAAGATGTACTTCGCCTTGGCCCCCGCGATCAGGAGCACGCCCATCATCATCGCGATGAGGACCGACGCCGTCCCGAGGTCGGGTTGGACGATCACCAACAGCGACGGAACACCGACAAGGATCAGACCCTTCACGAAGCGGGCGTAGTTCAAGGTGTCCGTCCGGTCCTCGGCGAGGAACGCGGCGATGGCGAGCAGCGCGGTGAACTTGGCGAACTCTGCCGGCTGCACCTTCAGTGGCCCGAGGTCGAAGCTCAGTCGTGCCCCACCACTGATCGCGCCCACGAGGATGACGAGGACGAGCAACATGATCGTGGTGCCGTAGAGGAACCTGGCGCGCTCGCGCCACCAGTCGTAGTCGAACGACATGACGACGATCATCGAGATGACTGCGCCGATGAGGAAGATCTCCTGGCGAGTGACGAACAAATACGGGTTCGAGAACTTCGAGTACGACGCCGAGTAGATCGTGAACAGCCCGATGATCGACAGCACGCCCTGCGCAAACATCAGGACCCAGTCGATGTTGCGGCTCGGGGACCCTGGACTGGCTTTGATGTTGCCCAAGCCGGAATCCGGCTTGCGGGAGAGCATGCTGAGTGCCATGGTCAGTCCCTGGCGTCGACGGCAGCCGGCATGCACGAACTGTCGGCGAGCGCGGTCGGGGGTGCAGGAACCAGAGAGTTGACGTCGAGCGGATCGCTCGGCAGCACCGGGTCCATCGGTGCGACACCCGCCAACGCGGTGAAGATGCACTTGACGACCGGCGCCGCGGCCTTCGCGCCGAAGCCACTCTTCTCGAGGTACGCGACGACGGTGTACGGATGCGTGCTGTCCATGCTGAACGCACCGAATGCCGACGAGTCGTTCCACGG
>DASWRR010000395.1:0-3249 GCA_036403055.1 Ilumatobacteraceae bacterium
AAGATTTTCGGATCGTCTAGCGGGTGCCGCGGATCAACGACGGGATCTTGTCGTCGCCGACGAGTTTGCGGAACGACTTCGCGCTGTACCCCGTCACGGTCGACGGTGCACGAGCCGTGACCGTCGCAGAGCGCTTCAGACCGAAGAGCGGACCCATCTCTCCGACGTGCTCACCGGGCCGGATCACACCGAGCAGGATTTGTCCCTCGCCCGAATCACGGACGACCTCGAGCTCACCTGACTCGAGCACGTAGATCAGATCGCTCGGGTCGCCTTGGCGGAACAAGGTCGCACCAGCGGCGAGCTCGACCGGCCGCGACGACTCGACGTCGGAGACCACGCTCGTGCGCATCTCGATGATGTGATCCGCCAACGCGAGGAGACGGTCGTCATGCGTGGCGACGACGACGGCCCGGCCGCCATCGGTGAGGCCACGGATCAGACGAAGGATTCCCTCGACCTGGATGTAGTCAAGGTGCGCGGTGGGCTCGTCCGCGATCAGGAGGCGCGGATCGAGCGACAGCGCCCGTGCGATCGCGACGCGTTGTTGCTGTCCGCCGCTGAGACCGCTCGGCCTGTGGGTCAGCCGGTCGGCGAGGCCCACCGATTCGAGCAATCGAGCCGCCTTGGCGCGTGCCTCGCGGCCGCGAACGCCTGCCGAGCACATCGGCACGGCGACGTTCTCGACTGCCGTGAGGCTCGGTACGAGGTTGAACGCCTGGAAGACGACGCCGACGGAATGTTGGCGGTACTGCGTCAGCGCCTTGCCGGCGAGTGTCGTCACTTCTGTGCCGTCGTAGCGGATGCTGCCCGACGTCGGCTTGAGTATCCCGCCGAGGCACGACAGCAATGTCGTCTTGCCACATCCGGAGGGTCCGAGCAGCAGCGCCAATGAGCCGGCGGGGACGGTGCAACTGAAGTTGTCGAGCGGCCGAACGGTGTAGTCGCCTTTCACGAACTCGACCGTCAGGTTCTCGATCACGAGGTCGCCGGGGCCCGGACGGTCCGTCACTTCAGCCTCCGAACGCCGTGGCTGGGTCGATGCGAGCGGTCCGGCGAAGCGCGATCGAGCACGACACCAGGCCGACGACGACAGTGACGACGGGCAGCAGCAGGTATGCACTCGCGGGTATCGCGACGTCCAACGGGAACAACGGCGCGAGGATCGTCGCGAGGACTGCCGCGACCACCGCCGCCGCCAATGACAACGCGACAGCCTGCAACGCGAGACCCGCGCCGATGGCCGCCGTCGACGTGCCGGTTGCCTTGAACACCGCAAAGTCACGCGTCCGTTCCAGCGCCTGCAGGTACAGGACGGACCCCACCACGATCGCGGCGACGAGCCACAACAGGAGGCGAACGAAACTGATCGACGAGCGCGCCGCCTTCAGTGGTCGCAGTACGTCGGCCTTCACATCCTGGTTCCGCATCACCTTCAGCTGACCGGGGACGAACGTCGGGATGTCGGCGAACAACATGGCCGTCGCCAAGGGTTGGCCCAGCACTGCCACCGCCTGTGCATCCGCCAGCGGGATGTAGACGAGCGGTATCCCGGCGAAAAGTGTCTGACCGGAGATGGTGCCGACGACGTGGAACTCGTGCCCGCCGAAGACCATGGTGTCGCCCGCCGTCATACCGGGGAGACTGCGATCCACGACGGCTTGGCCGCTCGCGGACAGACTTTCGCCGCGCGATGCGTGCGGCGAGCCGAGCCCGCCCGGCTCCACTCCCATCACGATGATGTCGCGGACCGCTGGCCCATCCTGGATCGTTTCGCGAAGAACCATCACCGGAGAACCGCCGATGTTCGCCGCGTCCGCCGTCGAGATCGGGACGAACGAGTTGAACGGGCCGGACGCGTCGGTTGCGACTGCCCACCGCTGCGCTCCGATCGAGTCCAACGTTCGGTCGACCTCCCTCGAGAACGACGTCGCCAGTCCCGTCATGATCAACCCCATCGCGAACACCAACGCGACACCCACCATCGCGATCACGAACCGCTTCCACCGCCATTGCAGGTCGCGCAGCGCAGCTCTCAGCATGGTCGTTTCCTCGCCGTCGCTGCCACCGGGTAAGAATCGCAGCACCGAGCACCGCGTCCAAACCGAACGCCTGAGAGGGAGCGATGACCCATCACGATCAGCCGGCGACCGTTCTCAGCGGCGGAATCGTCTTCGACGGAACCGGTCGGCCACCGTTCGCCGCAGACGTCGTCGTGGTCGGCAACCGGATCGACGCCATCGTTGCGCCGAACGCATCGCCACGTGCATCCGAGATCGCGACGCGCATCGACCTCGCCGGGCGCACGGTGATGCCGGGATTGGTCGAGGGTCACGCCCACATCTCGTTCACCGGCGTCGCGGATCTGATGGACCTGGCGCGCATGCCGATCGAGGAGAACCTCATCGCGGCAATCGGGAACGCGGCACTGCTGCTGGATCACGGATTCACCAGTCTCGTGAGCGCGGCTGCGTCAAAGCCACGACTCGACGTCGCTGTTCGCAACGCGATCGACGCCGGTCAGATCGTCGGTCCACGGATGCTCGCTGCGAGTCAGGAGATCACGCCGACCGGAAACCTGGGGGACCTCGATCAAGCACACTTTCCGATACCGGAACTCGCGCGGTTCGCATACATCTGCGACGGGCCGGACGCTTTTCGTGCGGCCGCCCGATGGTTCGCTCGCGAGGGCGTCGACATCCTCAAGGTCAACGTCTCAGGTGATCGCGACTGGGGCCACATGGGTGCTGACGCGAACGCGACGTTGATCGACGACGACGAGCTCGCTGCACTCGTCAAGGTCGCCCACGGCCGCGGCCGGCGCGTCGCAGCACACGCCACCAGCGCGGCCTCGATCAAGATGTGCGTGCGCAACGACGTCGACATCATCTATCACGCGGCGTTCGCCGATGCGGAGGCGCTCGACCTGATCGAGTCCGTGAAAGCCCGCGTGTTCGTTGCGCCTGCAGTCGGCTTTCCGTATGCGCTGCTCCACGACGGCGAGAAGTACGGACTCGACCTGGGAATGCAAGCCCGACGCGGCCTCGAAGAAGAGATCGACTCGACCGCTCACAACATGCGCGAGCTCCATCAGCGCGGCGTGCGAATCGTTCCTGGCGGGGACTACGGGCTGGTGTGCACGCCGCAGGGCTGCAATGCGCGCGACCTCGAGCTGTTCGTGACGCTGTTCGGTTTCTCACCGACCGAATCGCTGATCGCCGCGACCAACCACGGCGGCGAGATGATGGG
>DASWRR010000396.1:0-2388 GCA_036403055.1 Ilumatobacteraceae bacterium
CCGCTATCCAGTGCGGCGCTGACCGACGTCTGCATCGAGCCCATCGTCAATGCTTGTCGTCGAACCCGCCGACCACCGCGGCGACCGCCGACGTGGCGAAGATCGGTGTGTGAACGAGTGCGAGGCGCGGCCCTTCGCTCGCGGTCGCGATCACCCCTCACTACGCCGTCGTGCCCCATAGGCCGTGCTGGTACGGTGAACTCGTGGCAGGTCGCTGACGAACGTCGAGCTCGTCCGTTCGCCGAGAGGATCTCCTGCCGTGACCGAACCTCCCCTCGATGGCCGCGTGGCCGTCGTCTCCGGTGCCAACCACGGCATCGGCGCAGCAATCGCGGCCGAGCTCGCGCGCCTGGGCGCGAACGTCGCCGTGACCTACCTCGCATACACGCCGGCCGACGACGATCCCGACCGGCCGCCCGAGTACCGAACCCAGCGCGAGCGCGGTCCGGAAGCAACGCTCGCCGCGATCGAGGCAGCCGGCCGGCGTGGCTACGCGGTCGAAGCCGACCTGGCCGACGCCGACACACCGGCTCGCGTCTTCGCCGAGGCCGAGGCGGCACTTGGACCGGTGTCGATCCTGATCAACAACGCGAGTGCCTGGCGCAAGGACACGTTTGCGCCCGAGCGCGATGACCACCTTGGCCGGCACAGTGAGCTGCTCAGCGGGGCGACCGCCACGGCGCAGCTTCTCGTCGATGCGCGAGGTGGGGCGCTGATGATCACCCAGCTGGCTGCCTGCGTGCGACAGAACCGACTGGGTTGGGGTCGAATCGTGAGTCTCACTTCCGGTGGGCCAATGGGATTCCCCGGCGAAGTGTCATACGGCGCGGCGAAGGCGGCGTTGGAGAACTTCACGATGAGCGCGTCGATCGAACTCGCAAGCGATGGCGTCACGGCCAACGTCGTGTATCCGCCGGTCACCGACACGGGTTGGATAACGGAGGGCGTTCGTACCTTCGTCGACGCGAGCAGCGATCATGTCCACATCGCCGATCCGGCGGAAGTGGCAGACGTGGTCGGTTGGCTCTGCACCGACGCCGCTCACCTCGTCACTGGAAACATCCTCCGCCTGCGGTAGGCGCGGCGAGTGTGCGCGCAAGCGCGACCCGAGCATTGTCGCTACTCAAGGCCTGTCCAGCAACCCAGGACCGTCGCGCCCACACTGACCGCGATATCGCTCCGAGGCTCGGCGGGGACGCCAAAGCGCTCGGGCAGCTTGCTCGCGTCGATCGGCAGAACCTTGTAGTCCTTGCGCGCCACGATGGAGCCGCCCTTCGTCGCGAACGCGCCCCGCGCGAGTCGTCGAGTGAGGAGCTACGGCACGGGCGTCAGCGCGGTGGGCCCGCACTGATGCACCGACTTTCCATCGATCGTGATGCCCAAGTGTTTGCCGCGCGGCCCGGGCGTCTGAACGACTGTGTGCGGGCCGGCCGGAACCTTCACCTTGCCGCCGCAGCTCGGACACGTGAGCGTGTACACACTGACACCGTATCAACCATCGGCGCGAATTCGTCCACCAAATAGGGCGGCAAGTGCCCAAACGGCAATTAGGTGGAACACATCGGCGTGCGGCGGCTGGTCAGGGCGAGGTCGTGTATTCGTACCAGCCGTTGCCGGTGTTGGTCGCGGTCACGACGACTTTCAGGTCGCGGCTCATGCTCGCGCGCGTGGAACTTGCGGGAACAGTGCAGGGTGTCGTCATGCGCAAGGCGGAGCAGATAGCCGCGTTTGTTTCGGTGTAGATGCCGTGTGCGGTGAGCTCTTCGATATTGCCGGTGATCCAGTCGAGGACCGTGACCGGACCGCGGAGTTCGGATGGCGCGGCTTGTGGGAGACCGAATTTGTCGAACAGCAGGAAGCGACCGTTGCCGGAGGTGCGCATGGCGTCGACCGGATTCGGGCCAGTGTCGAATGTCCTGACGCCGATCTTGCTGAAGAAGATCGCGTGCGAGCCGACGACGCAGCTGAACGCGGGTGGCGGACCGCTTGCGCAATCGGGGCCGAGGATTTCGGCGTGCTCCTGGTAGACCCACGCGCTGCCGCCGTCGTCGGCGATGAACCAGCTGACGAGCGACTCCGGCGAGGTAGCCGTGTACCGCCGCAGGGTGGTCCCCGTCGGCAACGCGGCGAGCTCGGCCCACGACTGGCCGCTTGCTTCGTGCACGTCCAGGAATCCATTCCCCGATGCCGCGAGCAAAAAGCGCTCGTCGTCGGGTGATCGATCAACCTTCGTGTTCGTGTCGAGGTCGACGAACCGTTCGATCGCACGGATCCCGTCGAGCCGGTACTCGACCTTGCGCCCGTCGTTGGAGATCGCCGAAGGATCCGCGGCGGTCGTTCCGGACGGACGCGGAAAGGCAGTCTCGACGGGCGTGACCGACTGATCGG
>DASWRR010000397.1:0-2988 GCA_036403055.1 Ilumatobacteraceae bacterium
GATCGCGGCAAGCTCGCGAGTCTTGGACTGCTCCCATTGCGTCGACCATCGCTTGACCTGGCGCTCGATGTAACCGTCGCGCTTGGCAAGGTCACCGAGTCCAACGGCGTCGACGTCGACTGCGTGGAGATCAGCCAGGACGTCGATCAGGTGCTCGCTGAGGCGCGGCCGAAGTCCGATGGGCAATTCGGCGGCGCGGTCGGTGCCATCGAGCACGACGCCGTCGACGTAACGCATGACGTAGAACGCCGCGCCGTTGACCTCTGCATCGGTGCACAAACCGAGCGCTCGCGGCACCGGGACCGCCGTCTGGCCGACCGCGGAGATGATGCGGTGCTCACGCGCCATGTCGTGTGCTGTCGCGAGTACCTGTGAGAGGGGTGGCCGCCGGAGCACGAACCGATTGCCTTCATCATCGACCACCTCATACGTCAGGTTGGATCGTCCACCGGCGATGAGCGTGAACTCGAACGGCGGGACGGCGCCGGCGATGTTCCCTGCGAGCCACGAGCTGACGCGGGCGAGGTCGATGCCGTGCACAACGGGCCACCGTAACGGTGACTATCCGGGTCGGCCGATTCCGACCACCGCGGCCCAGTTGACCGCTGACACCTTCACGACGTCGCCGGTGCGCGGCGCGTGGATCATCGACCCGCCGCCGATGTAGATCGCGACGTGACCGATCGGGGACTTGTAGAAGATGAGATCGCCTGGCTGCACATCGCTCTGTGACACGTGCGGGATCGAGCCGTACTGTGCACCGGACTGATGTGGCAGGTACACCCCGGCCTGGCCCCAGGCGTACTTGGTGAGCCCTGAGCAGTCGAACGCAACACCGGGGGACTCGGCAGCGAAGCGGTACGGCACGCCGAGCTGACCCATGGCCGCGTTGACCGCGATGCCCGCCATCGACGAGACCGGCGGCGGCGCATTGACGACGGGTGCGGCGTCTCCGCCATTTCCAGGATCAGCGGCGGGAGCGGCGTTGCCCGCTCCGGCTGCCGGCGCCGGTGCGTTGGTCGAGATCCCTCCGCCACGCGGCGTCGTTTGGACGGCACGCGCTGACGCGCTCTTCGAACTGGCTGCGGCTGCAGCGGCTGCAGCGGCTTTCTGCTTGGCGATCTCCGCGGCGGCCGAAGCCTCGGCGCGACGTTCGCGCTCCTGATCGATCGCTGCGCCAAGATCTGCCTGCGCCGACGCCAGCTTCTGCTGGTACTCGACCTGCAGCTGCTGACCTTGGGCGAGCTTGGTGTTCAACGTCGTGACGAGATCGGCGGCTTGTGCCTGCTTGCGGCTGAGCGACGCCTGCTCCTTGGCGAGATCTTCGGCAAGGGCCAGCATCTCGTCAGTGCTGCCGGCTCCGTTGTCGAGCGCCAGACGGCTGAACGAATCCTTCTGCTCTGCCTCGGTGTACGCGGCGGCATTGGAGAACAGCGGACTCAGCTCGAGCGCGCTGCCAGTGACGTACTTGTCGACCGCGATGTCGCCGAGCACGCTGGCGAGTTGATCGAGGCGAGCCTGTTGCTGTGCAATGCGCGCCTGCGAGTCGGCGATGTCCTGATCGAGCGCGGCCTTCTTGTCCTGCGCGGCGCCGTAGTCCTCGTCGAGTTGTCCGAGGCGGTTCTCGAGGGTGTCGAGCTGGTCGGCGATCGCGGCGACCTTCTGCTTCTCGCTGCCGACGCTGCCGGCATCCGCGACGGTCGTCGAAGCGAACAGGCTGCAGACCGCAATGGCGGCCGCGACAGATCGATGAGAAAGGATGCCCCGGAACCGCATGCGACGGTCACCCTACCAATTATTACGAACCTATGTCGAAGCACCGTCGATGTCACACTGCAATGTCACAGCGAGATGTCACATCGCAGTCGACGAAGTCACTCCCACTCGATCGTGCCCGGCGGCTTCGACGTGATGTCGTACGCAACGCGATTGATGCCGGCGACTTCGTTGATGATGCGGTTCGACATCGTTTCGAGAAGGTCGTACGGAAGGCGGGCCCAGTCCGCTGTCATCGCATCGTCACTGGTGACCGCCCTGATGATGATCGGATGGCCATACGTGCGCTCGTCGCCCATGACACCCACGGAGCGGATGTCGGCGAGCACGGCGAACGCCTGCCACAGCTCACGATCCAGCCCAGCGCGGGTGATCTCTTCGCGAACGATCCAGTCGGCGTGCTGCAAGATCGCGACTCGTTCTGGTGTCACTTCACCGATGATGCGGACGCCGAGACCCGGGCCGGGGAACGGTTGGCGCCACACGATCTCGTCGGGCAGACCGAGCTCGCGTCCCAACCGTCGAACCTCGTCCTTGAACAACGCCCGAAGGGGCTCGACGAGTTGCAGCGTCATGTCGTCGGGCAACCCGCCGACGTTGTGGTGGCTCTTGATGACGGCGGCCGTTCCGTCGCTGCCACCACTCTCGACGACGTCGGGGTACAGCGTGCCTTGCACGAGGAACTCGGCGTCGGTCAATCCACCGGTGTTCTCCTCGAACACGCGCACGAACAGTTCACCGATCGTCTTGCGCTTCGTCTCCGGATCCGTGACACCGGCGAGTCGTTCGAAGAACCGGTCGCCGGCGTCGACGTGGATCAGCTCGATCCCCTGATTGCGACGGAACGTCTCCACGATCTGGTCACTCTCACCGCGACGCATCAAGCCGGTGTCGACGTACACGCACGTGAGTTGGTGGCCGATCGCTTTGTGAACGAGCGCCGCAGCGACCGCCGAGTCGACTCCTCCACTGAGCCCGCAGATCGCTCTCGCGTCGCCGACGTGCGCGCGGACCGCGGCAACCTGGGTGTCGATGATGGACTCCATCGTCCACGTCGGGGCGCAACCGGCGAGATCGTGCAGGAAGCGCTGGAGGATGACCATTCCGTGTGGCGAATGGACGACTTCGGGGTGGAACTGGACACCCCAGATCTTTCGCGAATGGCTCTCGAGCGCTGCGACCGGCGCATCGGCCGTCGACGCCGTCGCGATG
>DASWRR010000398.1:0-4760 GCA_036403055.1 Ilumatobacteraceae bacterium
CGCGGCCAGGCCGTCTACGACCTCCGGGACCAGCACCATCGACGCAATCTCGCCGGTGTGCCCGCCCGCCTCGTGACCCTGTGCGATGACGATGTCCACGCCGTTCTCCGCATGACGCTGCGCGTGCTTGGCGCTGCCCGCCAGTGCCGCCACCGGCACCCCGGCCGCGTGCACCTGGTCGATGACGTCCTTCGGCGGGGAGCCGAGGGCATTCGCGATCAGCTTGATCGGATGCTTGAGCGCAACCTCGACGTGGCTTCGCGCCACCGAATGCAGCCAGCCGAGAACACCTTCCGAACGTGCTTCGTCCTCGGGCAGCGGAGGTACGCCGAGATCCGCCAGCGTCTTGTCGACGAAGTCCCGGTGCGTCTGCGGGATCAGCTTGTTGATGTCGACGGAGGTCCCCTCGGTGGGCACCTTCGCAGGCATCACGATGTCGACGCCGTACGGCTTGCCATCGGTGTTCTCGTCCATCCACTGCAGCACGGTCTCGAGGTCGTCGGCGTCGTTGAACCGCACGCAACCCAGCACGCCGAGCCCGCCTGCGCGACTGACCGCGGCCGCCACCTTCTCCGACGGCGTGAAGACGAAGATCGGGTACTCGATGCCGAATCTGTCGCAGAGTTCGGTTCTCATCGCATCGTCCCTCGCTTCGCTCGCCGCGTCACGTCGCCGCCCCAGCGTGCTTGGCATGCACGTCGTCGGCAGGCCGCTCCTCCGTCGTGTCCTTGGCCCAGCGGTAGTCGGGCTTGCCCGCAGGCGATCGCTTGATTTCGTCGACCAGCCAAAGGCTCCGTGGCACTTTGTATCCCGCGATCTCCTTGCGGACGAAGGCGTCGAGGTCCGCCAGCGTCGGCCGGGCGCCGTCGCGTGCGTGCACCACCGCGGCGACGTGCTGGCCGAAGCGTGGGTCGGGCACGCCGACCACCAATGCGTCGAACACGTCGGGGTGCCCCTTGAGCGCTGCCTCCACCTCTTCGGGGTAGATCTTCTCGCCGCCGCTGTTGATGGAAACCGAGCCACGGCCCAGCATCGTGACGGTGCCGTCGGCCTCCACTTCGGCGAAGTCGCCCGGGATCGCGTACCGAACGCCCTTGATCGTTTGGAACGTCTCGGCCGTCTTCTTCTCGTCCTTGAAGTACCCGACGGGGATGTTCCCGCGTTTGGCGATGAAGCCACGGACTCCCGATCCCGGCACCACCTCGTTGCCGTCCTCGTCGAGCACCACGGTCGTCTTGTCGATCTGCACCCGTGGGCCGCCGGTGTGCGACTGACCCTTCGTGACGACGCTGATACCACCAAAGCCCGTCTCGGAGGAGCCGATCGAATCGGTGATCACGCGATTGGGCAGCAGCTCGAGGAACTTCTCCTTGATGCTGGTGGAGAACAGCGCCGCGGTGCTCGTCAGCACGAAGAGCGAGGACAGGTCGTACTCGTTGCCCGCCTCCTGGTGAGCGAGCAGAGCATCGAGCAGCGGGCGCGCCATTGCGTCGCCAGTGAAGAACAGCATGTTGACCTTGTGCGTGTGAATCGCCCGCCATACCGCGTCAGCGTCGAATTCCGGTGCCAGCAAGGTGGTTTGGCCCGCGAACAGCGCCATCCAGGTGGCCGACTGCGTCGCGCCGTGGATCATCGGCGGGATGGGGTAACGGATCATCGGCGGGTTGGCGGCGGCCGACTTCGCCAGGTCGTACTCGTCCTCGACGAACTTGCCCGTGGTGAAGTCCGTGCCGCCGAACAACACTCGGTAGATGTCCTCGTGACGCCACATCACGCCCTTCGGGAATCCCGTCGTGCCACCGGTATAGAGCAGGTAGATGTCGTCGGCGCTGCGCGGGCCGAAGTCACGCTCCGGCGAACAGTCCGCGAAGGCGGAGTAGAACTCGACGCCGCCATAACGCTGGTAGTCGTCGTCGCTTCCGTCCTCGACGACGAGGATGGTCTTGACGTTCGGCGTCTCCGGCAGCACGTTGGCCACGCGGTCGGCGTAGCGCCGCTCGTGCACGAGCGCAACCATGTCCGAATTCTCGAAGAGGTACTTCAACTCGCCCTCGACATAGCGGAAGTTGACGTTGACGAGGATCGCGCCCGCCTTCACGATGCCGAGCATCGCGATGACGATCTCGATGCGGTTGCGGCAGTACAGCCCGACCTTGTCGTCCTTCTTCACCCCCTGATCGACGAGGTAGTGAGCCAGGCGGTTGGCCTTCTCCTCCAACTCGGCGTAGGTGAGCTGTTCGTCCCCACAGATCAGGGCGACACGGTCTGGCACGGCGTCGATGGCGTGCTCGGCAAGATCGGCAATATTCAGGGCCACGGAACCTAAACTAGAACGTGTTACATTTCGTGACAAGTCTGTGGCGACGAAGCTGGAAGGCGGACATCCGTGAGTGAACCCAAAAATGAGCCCGACGCACTCATTGAGCAGCGCGGACACACCCTGGTCCTGACGCTTAACCGGCCGGAGGCGCGCAACGCGCTCTCGACTGAGATGCTCTCGATAATGGTCGAGGCCTGGGATCGCGTCGACGCCGATCCCGAGATCCGCTCCTGCATCATCACCGGGTCGGGCGGCTACTTCTGCGCAGGAATGGACCTCAAGGCGGCGACCGCGAAGCCGCCGGGCGACTCGTTCAAGGACGGCAGCTTCGACCCGTCACGCATCGACTCCCTACTGAAGGGCCGACGGCTCACCAAGCCGCTGATCGCGGCCGTGGAAGGACCGGCGATCGCCGGCGGCACCGAGATCCTGCAGGGCACCGACATCCGCATCGCGGGCGAGAGCGCGAAGTTCGGCATCTCCGAGGCGAAGTGGAGCCTGTACCCGATGGGCGGCTCGGCCGTGCGCCTCGTCCGCCAGATTCCGTACACCGTCGCCTGCGATCTGCTGTTGACCGGTCGGCACATCACGGCTCGCGAAGCGCTCGAGATGGGCTTGATCGGCTACGTCGTGCCGGACGGTTCCGCTCTCGAGAAGGCGCTCGAGATTGCCGAGGTGATCAACAACAATGGGCCGCTGGCCGTGCAGGCCATACTCAAGGCGATCCACGACACCGAGGGCATGCACGAAAACGACGCCTTCAAGATCGACACGAAGATCGGCATCGGGGTGTTCCTCTCCGACGACGCCAAGGAAGGCCCGCTGGCGTTCAAGGAGAAGCGCGCGCCCAAGTTCCAGATGAAGTAGGGCTTTTCTCCGCGTGCCCGAGCGCGCGACGTTCTGCGCGTTCGTGAAGCCTGGGCGATTTCGCGACCCCTTTTCCACCCAGGATGCACGAACGCGGCGCTGTCGGTCCGCCTCGGCAGAATCCGACCATGCACACGCCGTTCATCGGCCGCGAGGCGCTGGATGCGAACCGGTTGACACGCCACGAACTGCGCAGCCGCTTCGTCATCGCGTATCCCGGGATATACATCGCGGCCAACACGGCGATGACCGCAGGCGTGCGAGCGGAGGCAGCGTGGTTGTGGGCGAGACGCCGCGCTGTCGTGGCAGGCTCGTCCGCTGCGGCACTTCATGGCGCGAAGTGGCTCGACCCCCGCGCGCCCGCCGAACTGATCTACGCAAATCGACACAGCCCAAGGGGAATCGAGACGTGGGCAGATGCCATCGCCGACGACGAGATTGCCATGGTCAATGGCATCCGGGTAACCAGCGTTGCGCGAACGGCTCTTGATCTGGCCCGACGTCACGCACTGGATCACGCGGTAGCCGGCATCGACGCGCTGCTGCGGGCGACTCGAGTCAAGCTCGTCGACGTCGAGGTACTCGCCGTACGCTACCGCGGTCACAAGGGAAGTCGTCGAGCACGCGCCGCACTCGCCCTACTCGACGCCGGGGCCGAGTCACCTCGCGAAACTGCGCTCCGACTGCTGATCGTCGGCGCTGGATACCCCCGGCCCGAAACGCAGATACGGGTCATCGACCAGTTCAATCAGGTCATCGCGCGGGTGGACATGGGATGGGCCGACCTCAAGATCGCCATCGAGTACGACGGCGACCACCACTGGACCGATCGACGCCAATTGGCCTACGACATCAAGAGAACCGAGCTGCTCAGGGAGCTCGGGTGGATCGTCATCCGGGTGACCGCCGAGGACACCGATGCGACGATCCTCCGCCGCATCGAGCTCGCGCGGGCCGAACGCGGGGTTTGACGGGCCAGTGCCCGCTAGTCGAGAACCCGCTTCGTCGGGCTGAACACCACGGGCATGGACTCGGGGCCGCTGACGAAGTTCGCGGGTCGCAGTGGCACCGAGGCATCGTCGGCGAGCCGCAGGTCCGGCAACCGCTCGAGTACCCGCTTGGTCATCATCGACAGTTCGAGCCGCGCCAACTGGTTGCCGAGGCAGAAGTGGGTGCCGAAGCCGAATGCCATGTGGCCGTTCGGGTTCCGGTCGATGCGGAAGTCGTCGGGGTCGCCGAACTGTGCCTCGTCGAAGTTCGCCGACTCGAACATCAGCATGATCTTCTCGTCCTTGCGCAGGTCCGTGCCGTGGAACGTCGTGTCTTCCGTCAGCGTTCGGCACATGTTCTTCACCGGTGACGTCCAGCGCAGCATCTCCTCGACGGCGGTCGAGAGGAGTCCGGGCCCTGCCCCTTGGTCTTCGCGCAAGCGCTCATCCGAGACGAGCGCCTCCCACTGATCGCGGTGGCGCAGCAGTTGCTCGGTGCCGCCGGACAGCGTGTGACGGGTGGTCTCGTCGCCACCGACCAGGATCAGCAAGGTCTCCATGACGATCTCGTCGTCGGCCATCCG
>DASWRR010000399.1:0-2393 GCA_036403055.1 Ilumatobacteraceae bacterium
GTCACCCTGACGGTCGTTCCTTCACCGATCTCCGACTGCTTCGACAACTGCTGGCGGCGCAACGCGGCGGAGAACATCAGGTTCGCCCACTCGCGCATTCCGACCGCAGTGACGACAGCAACGTGGAGCCGGCCATCGGTCGGGGTGGCGTCCGGGAACGCTTCGATGCCGCCCTTGAGGGACCCGGTGTTGCCGACGAGCACGCAACTCGACTTGCCCTTGTAGAAGGGTTCGCCGTCGATCTCCACCTCGGTGTCGAACATCTTGCGACGGCGCGTTTCGCGCACCGCGGCGCCGACGTACGCGAACGTGCCGAGGCGCTCCTTGTCCTCCTCCGCGTCGCTCAGCATCGCGACGTCGAAGCCACTGCCGGCCATCACGTTGAACGTCTGCCCGTTGCACACTGCTGTGTCGATGCTCCGGCGATCGCCGCGCGTGATCAGTTCGACGATCTCGTCGAGATCGGTGGGAAGTTCGAGACCTGACGCGAAGAGGTTGGCGGTGCCGCTTGGTACCACCGCGAGCGCGGTGTCCGACCCGACGAGCGCTTCTGCCGCAGCGCGGACGCTGCCGTCGCCGCCGCACACGACAACGGTGTGCGCGCCGCGCTTCAACGCCTTCTTCGCAGCGGTCTTCGACTCCGAGCCCTTCTCGATCGTGTACCAACGCGCATCACCGAGCCCTGCGGTGGCGAGCGCGTCGCGCAACCGGCGGACATCTTTCTTGGCGATCTTCTTGGTGTTCGCTATCACCGCGACGTTGGACATCGGTGCCTCCACTTCGACACAGAGCGGTACCCCAACGCGCTGACGTACAAACGACGGTCAGTCGCCGCGCAACTCACGCGCCGATTTCGCTCCGATGCTGCGGAGCCACTCGACAACGTCGACAGCTCCGGATCGCTCGGCGACGTCGAGCGCCGTGAGATCGTCCCACCCGATCCAATTCACGTCGCCACCGCGGTGGACGAGAAATCGCGCGACGTCGACATGTCCGCCATGGCACGCTCCCCATAGGCACGGAGTCGCATCCTTTGCAGATTCGATCGGCGCTGTTTCGAACGACGACACGACACGATCGAGCAGGCCGAGCGCCGACGCCTCCCACAGCGTGGTGGCAGCCCCCCTCTCCAACAATCGACGCGCCGCGTTCCATTGCCCGAATGCAGTCGCGTCGGCCATCGGCGTTCCTCCCCCGATGACAGCGCCGCGCGCTTCGATGTCTGCCCCCGCGTCGAGCAACGCGTCCAGCACTGCAACATCGTCGCAACTGGCCGCCCAGTGCAGCGGCGTCTCCGTGTGCGATCCGGTGAACTGCGCGTTGACATCGCTTCCCGCGGCTGCGAGCACCGCGACGGTTTCTGCGCCGTTCGGGAAGCGGCCGGGCCAATCAGTGACGATGTGCAGCAACGTGCGTCCCATGCCATTGCCGCGGTCGACGGAGACGATCGACGCCGTGGCGAGGTCCGGGTGTTCATCGAGCAGCGAACGCAGCGTCGCGACGTCTCCACCACGAATCGCCGTCACGGTCGCAACCCCGAGCGGGTCGTCACTGCGCAACTGCATCTCGGGAGCTTCGCGCGATGGTCCGTGACATCGCTGGTTGGGTCAGAGCCATGGGTCGGACGTCTGCGCCGACTCGCCGAAGTTTCGTTGTTTGAGACCTGCGCAGAAAGTTTTGGACTTTCTTTGAAACGGCGTTGCGAACGTACGTTCGACACGATATCTGGGAGCTCATGGTCGACGATCTCACCACCGCCTTGGAGCTGGCCGTTGGTTGCTGCGCGGCGCGTGATCTGAGTGTCGTGCCGGATGCCGATTTGGCACGCCTCGTCGTCGATTTGCGCCGGGTCGCAACGCGCTTGGAGGCCGAGATCGGCCGCGTCGTTCATGCCGCGGCAGTGGCGGAGGTGTGGCGCGAAACCGGCGCGACATCGATGGAGTCATGGCTTGCCGCGCAGACGCACATCGCCTTCCGTACTGCTCGAGACCAGGTTCGTCTTGCCACGACGTTGGCCGCAGCACCGCTGGTCGCGGAGAAGATGGCCGAGGGTGATCTGTCGATCGACAATGTTCGCCTGTTGGGTTCCATCGTCAGCGAACCCGACTTCGCCGGAGATGCCGATCTCTTGATCGAGCTCGCGTCCGGCTCACCGCGCGACACTCGCCGAGGCCTCGAGCAGTGGCTCGCGATGTCCAACCCTGCGGGCGAGGCCGACCGGGAGGAGGCGTTGTGGTTGAAGCGCCATCTGACGTTCACGCCGAACGGTGAAGGGATGTACGACGTGAAAGGGGCGCTGATGCCCGTTGATGTCGCCGCCGTACGCGCCGCGTTGGAGCACATCGCCGGTGCCGCGTATGCCGACGAGACCGATCGACCGCATCACACACGAA
>DASWRR010000400.1:0-9171 GCA_036403055.1 Ilumatobacteraceae bacterium
CCCCGGCACGTCCCATCCCCTGCGCGTCGCTCGACGTGATCCCGATGACGCCGAGGTCGTGCAGCACGCCCTCCGCACCCATCGTCCCGCCGCGGATCCGATCGGTGACGAGGTGGTGATCGCTCGGCGAATGATGGTTCAACCCGTGGGCGGCGAAGATCATCTCGTAGTGCTCGTCCAGCGCATCGCGGCCGAAGGGCAACGTTGGATTCGTGCTCGATCCGATGACGTTCGGTACACCGGCGAGCTTCAGCACGTTCGGGACGTGGCCGCCGCCGCACCCCTCGATGTGGAAGGCGTGGATCGTGCGGCCGTCGAGGACACGCAACGTGTCGTCGACCGACAGGCATTCGTTGAGACCGTCGGTGTGCAGCGCGACCTGGACGTCGAACCGCTCGGCCACGTTCAGCGCGGTGTCGAGCGCGCGCGTGTGCGCGCCCATGTCTTCGTGGACCTTGAAGCCGCAGGCTCCGCCTTCGACGAGCGCTTCGATCAGCGGGGCTTCGTCCGACGACGAACCACGCGCAAGGAACCCGATGTTGACGGGCCACTGATCGAAGCTGTTGAAGGCATGCCGCAACGCCCACGGCGAGTTCACGCCGACGCCCCACACGGGTCCGAACTCCTGCCCGATGATCGTCGTGACACCGGAGGCGAGCGACGCCTCCATGATGCGCGGCGACAGGAGGTGGACGTGCGTGTCGATCGCGCCCGCGGTCGCAATCAGACCCTCACCAGAGATGATCGTCGTACCCGTTCCTACGACGACGTCGACATCGTCCATCGTGTCGGGATTGCCGGCGCGGCCGACTGCCGCGATGCGGCCGTTGCGAATGCCGATCGACACCTTGCCGATTCGGCGCGTCGCGTCGATCACGACGACGTTGGACACCACGATGTCGCACGTCTCACGCACGGACGCGGCCTTGAGCAGCAGGCCATCCCGAGCCGTCTTGGCGAAACCCGCGAGGAACTCGTTGCCGCGTTCTTGGGCGTCGTACTCGATCTCGATCACGAGACCTGTGTCGCCGAGTCGAACCCTGTCACCGACCGTCGGCCCGTGAATGGCGGCGTAGTCGTCGGGCAGGATCTCGTCAGGTAGGAGGTGATCGTGCGGCTCGGCCCCTCCGTCGTGCTCGTGTTCGAACGCACCGTGCGCGTGACGATGGGCGTGCGGGTGCGGGTGCTGGTGGTCCGTCACATCTGTGCTCCGAGGTACCCCTGCTCGGCCGCCCGCGCCAGCGCAGCCTGCTTCGCGCCGGGCGCATCGAGCGGGCCGTCGACGAGACCGGCGAATCCGATGGCGACGCGCGCGCCACGAATCGGTACGAGTGGAGCGTCGGTGGCGACACCGGGTTCGAACCGCAACGCCGATCCCGCCGGAATGGCGAGTCGCATTCCGTACGCGGCCGCCCGGTCGAACGACATCCGCATGTTGACCTCGAAGAAGTGGAAGTGCGAGGTGATGCTGATCGGAACGTCGGATGTGTTCGTCGCCACGACGTTGATCAGGTCCGCCGGCGGGGTCGCCACTCGTCTCGCGGCGATCACCGCACCGGGCGCTTCGTCGCCGAGACCACCACCGTCGCCGAACGGATTTCGTACGACCACCATTCGGGTGCCGTCGTCGAACACCGCTTCGACCTTCACCTCCCGCACGATGTCGGGCACGCCCGGCAACACGTCGTCGACCGTCAGCACGCTGGCTCCCGCAGCAGCCGACTGCATCAGTCGTGCCCCATCGCGTGCTGCTTCGCACACGGTGTCGGCGATGAGCGCGGTGGCCTCCGGAACGTTCAGCCGAAGCCCGCGGGCGCGTCGCGATCGCGCCAGTTCTGCGGCGGTGAAGATCAACAAGCGATCGCGATCCGTCGGCGTCAGGCGCATCACCGCACGCTATTCGCAATGTCGAACGCGTGCCTACACTCGACGCGTGACTGCCGCGACGCCGAAGGTGCAGGTCGATACGGACCGAGTTCGGGTGACCGAATGGCGGTTCGAACCGGGTGCGGAGACCGGGTGGCACGTGCACGAGCTGGACTACATCGTGATCCCGTTGTACGACGGGCGACTTCGGGTCGAATCGCACACCGGGACGATCGACGTGGACCTCGTGTGCGGTGGCTCATACGGCCGGTCCGCCGGCGTCGAGCACAACGTCATGAACGCCAACGCGTTCGAGTTCGCGTTCGTCGAAGTCGAGTTGAAACCCGGCGGCGAGTCCTCGGCTTGACAGCTTTCGAGAAGCGGTGATCTGATCGCCGCGATGCGCCGCCAGAGACGATCGACCGGCGACGCGCCGATCGTGCTCGTCACGTTCCCCGACTACGACACCGATCACCCACAGCACGGCGGCGCGTTGACGGCCGCTGGCTACACGATGCGGATCGCGCCCAAACTCGGCGCCCGCTCGCCCGAGGAGCTGCTCGCACTCTCGGCGGACGTTGCCGGCGCGATCGTCAGCACGGATCCGTTCACCCGGGACGTGCTACGCGACAGCACCGCGCTGCAGGTCATCGCCAGGGTCGGTGTCGGCATCGACTCGATCGACGCCGATGCTGCAACCGAGCTCGGCGTCGCGATCACGACGACGCCCGGCGCGAACGAGGAGACCGTCGCCGACCACGCGCTCGCGTTGATGCTCGCACTGCTACGGCGCGTTGCGGAGAACGACGCCGGCGTGCGTCGAGGAGAGTGGAACCGCACGGGGCCGCATACGCCGCGTCAGCTGACCGGTTGCACCGTCGGACTCGTCGGATACGGCCACATCGGTCAGCTGGTCGCCCGGCGACTTGCCGGTTTCGATGTGCGGTTGCTCGTCAGCGACCCGGCGCTCGGCAACTCCGATTCGCCTCGTTCGGTCGAGCTCGCCGAGCTGCTGGCGCACTCGGACGTCGTGTCGTTGCACTGCCCGCTGATCCCCGCGACTCGACATCTGATCGACGACGGCGCGTTGCAGCTGATGCGCCCCCACGCGGTGCTCGTCAACACGTCGCGTGGAGGGGTCGTCGACGAGGCTGCGTTGATCCGTGCGCTGGGCGAAGGCCTCATCGCCGGCGCGGCGCTCGATGTGTTCGAGACGGAGCCGCCGGGCAGTTCGCCGCTGATGACGATGCGGAACGTCGTCGTCAGCCCGCACGTCGGCGGGCTCAGCACGAAGTCCGTCGACGTGATGACTCGTCAGGCGACCGCGTCGGTGATCGACGTGATCGAAGGCGGCGTTCCCGAAGGGCTCGTCAATCGCTCGATCCTCGAGTAGACGGACTACTCGTTGCGGATGTTGATCTCGATGCGGATGCCGTTCGGATCCATCACATAGATCTGCTTGAGATCGAACTGAGGTGACTCGACGACGTCGTACGACGCGCCGGCTTCGGTGAGATGGGCGCGCATCTGCTCGAACCCGGAGCCTTCGAAGGCAACGTGGTCGATGGAACCGGTCCTGCCCGATCGGTCGGCGTCGACGAAGTTGACGTGGATCGCCGGGTGATCGCCGACGAGGATCCACGTGCCGGGCTGACCGACTGCCGGCCGGCGCTCCGGGGCGTTCGTCAGCCCGAGGACCTCCGTGTAGAACCGGACCGTTTCCTCCGGAACGACGGTCTCGATGTTGTAGTGGTCGAGCCGATGCAGTGCCATCGCTTCCTCTCGTCGGGAGTCCGACTCGGTCTTGCGGACGCTCGGACGCCACCATACACTCGTCCCGAACTGAAGCGCTTCAGTAGCGCTTCGCGCCGAACAAGATGGGAGGCGACAGACGCATGAGCCGACCGACGCTCGACGACATCGCCGAGCATGCCGGCGTGTCGCGCGCTCTGGTGTCCATGACGCTCCGCGGGCTGCCGGGCGCCGGCGACGAGACACGCCGGACGATCCTCGGAGTTGCCGAGCGACTCGGGTACGTGCCGAATGCAGCGGCGCGCAACCTCGCCAGCCGTTCGTCGAAGGCGATCGGTGTGTTGCTCGGCGAGCTCCACAACCCCTTCTTCGCGGACGTGGTCGACGGTCTCACCGCGCCGTTCGAGGAGGCCGGGTTCCACGTGCTGATGGGCACGGGTCTGCACCGACCGCGAGCGGAACGGTCGATGCTCGAGACGTTTCGCGGCTACGGCATGGAAGGTGTGGTGTTGATCGGTCCGGAGCTCGACGAGCACAGCATCCAACGGTTCGCGATGCACGTTCCGACGGTGGTGATCGGGCGCACGCTTCGAACGGACCTCGTCGATGTGATCGTCAACGACGATCGCCGCGGCGCATCGATCGCGGTGCAGCACCTGTTCGATCTCGGACATCGTGACATCGCTCATCTCGACGGCGGCACCGGCCCCGGCGCTGTCTTGCGCCGCCGTGGGTACGTCGATGCGATGCGCCGCCTCGGCCTCGAAGAACACATTCGAGTCGCGGGTGGCGACTTCACGGCAGCTCGCGCAGCAGCGGGTGTCGACGAGCTGCTCGCAGACCGCGCGCCGACCGCGGTGTTCGCGGCCAACGACGTCGTTGCGGTCGGTGCGCTCGAGCGGTTCGCCGGCCTCGGTCTGTCCGTGCCGGATGACGTCTCTGTGATCGGCTACGACAACACGTCCTTGGCGATGCAACTTCGAATCGGGCTCACGAGCATCGATCAGCCGCGCGTGCTGATGGGCCGGCTCGGCGCTGCGCTGCTGCGCGAGCGCTTCGAGGGCCGCACGCTCGCGGCGAAGCATGTCCTCGCACCAACACTCGTCCGGCGGTCCTCGACGGCTGCCGCGCCATCCTCTCGCTCACACAAGAACAGGAAACCGAATGTCCGCAACTGAATCCATTGATCCGGTGCTGACCAATCCGCCGATCCTCGATCGCTTCCGCATCGACGGCCGGGTCGCGTTGGTCACCGGCGCGGGTCAAGGCATCGGCCGGGCGTTCGCCCACGCGCTCGGAGAAGCCGGTGCGTCGGTGGCGATCGCCGACCTCGATGGGGCCAAGGCAGCGACTGTTGCTGCCGAGCTCGCGGCGAAGGGCATCTCGTCGTTGGCCTTGACCACCGATGTCACCGATCCCGAAGCCGTCGACGCAATGATCGCCGATGTCGTCAGCGGGCTCGGACGTCTCGACATCGCAGTCAACAACGCGGGGATCAACTTCAACAGCGCGGCCGAGGACACGCCGATCGAGGTGTGGGACCAGACGTTCAACGTCAATACGCGAGCGGTGTTCGTCTGCTGCCAGGCGGAAGCTCGGGTGATGATCCCGCAGCGGTCCGGCTGCATCATCAACACCGCATCGATGGCCAGCCTGCTCGTCCCGCATCCGCAGAAGCAGGCGGCCTACAACGTGTCGAAGGCGGCCGTCGCGCACCTCACCCGCAGCCTTGCGACGGAGTGGGCAGAGCACGGCATCCGGGTCAACGCGATCTCGCCTGGCATCGTTCGAACGCCCTTGATCGAATCAGAAGCGCTCGCGCCGTTGAAGGACATCTGGCTGCAGCAGATCCCGACGCAACGCCTTGCGGAGGTCACGGACCTGCAAGGCGCCATCGTCTTCCTCGCATCCGATGTAACCAGCTACATGATCGGCCAGAACCTGGCGATCGAAGGAGGGCAGACGTTGTGGTGACACGCCGTTCTGACGTTGCCATCAAGCTCGGCGTGGCCGGATGGTCGCTGCCGATCGACGGTCCGTGGGGCTGCCGCGTCGCCGCCGACTGCGGGCTCGACGGCGTCCAACTCGACGTCGGCGATGCATCGCGAGGTTTCCCTCTCACGCGTCGGAGCACCCAGGATGCGTGGCGCCAGGCTGCGTCGGACGCCGGGGTCGAGCTCATCTCGGTCGCCGTCAACGCGCTGTGCACCCACGGGATGAACGTCCGGCCGGACAGCGCGGATGGTCGCCAGGCGCGGATCGCGATCGCTGCCGGCATCCACGCGGCTCGCGATCTCGGTTGCGATCTCGTGCAACTGCCCGCGTTCGAGGGCGGCTTCGTACGGACCGCCGAAGAGCGCGACAACCTCGCCGACGCGCTGCGGTTCGCCTGCCGGCTCGCGGCCGATGCCGGAATGACCGTCAGCAGTGAGAACGTGCTCGATGCCGGCGAGTTCGTCGAACTTCGCGAGCGGGTCGGTGCCGACAACTTCCGGCTGTTCTTCGACATGCAGAACTACGTGCTGAACCGCGGTCTGGATCAACTCGACGTGCTCGACCAGTTGTTCGACGACGTCGTGCAGGTGCATGCGAAGGATGGAGTCGACGGCCGGCTGTCCAGCGCCGTGGTCGGCACGGGTGACGCACGTGTCGCGGAGCAGGTTCAGCTGTTGCTCGATCGCGGATACACCGGTTGGATCACGCTCGAGAACTTCTACGACACCGGCACCATCTCTGGCGGCAGCGGCGATCCCGTTGCCGACCTTGCCACCGACGCGGCAGCGCTTCGACGACTCGTCACGACCGCCGCGACGAACACGGCGGATGCACCGTCGTGACACTCGGCATCGGCGTCATCGGCTTGGGACGCCTTGGGCAGGTTCGGGCGCGCGCGCTCGCCAGCGGCGCCGGCGGTGGTCGCCTCGTCGCTGTCACCGACATCGATGCCGGTCTCGCCGAATCGACCGCTGCTCGACTCGGCGCGATCGCGGTCCCGTCGGCGGCTGAGCTGATCGCCCGCGACGACATCGACGGCGTCGTCGTCGCGACCCCCACTTGGATCCATGTCGATCCCGTCGAGCAGGTGGCGACGGCCGGTAAGGCGTTGTTCTGCGAGAAACCACTCGCGAGCACGATGGCAGATCACCTGCATCTCGTTCGAGTGATCGATGATGCCGGCATCGCGTGCATGGTCGGGTTCAACCGCCGCTGTGATGCCGATTTCATCGACGCCCAGCGACTCGTCGCCGACGGTGCCATCGGCACGCCCACCTACCTTCACGGCCGGATGCGCGACCCGTTTCCGCCGCCCCCGTGGGCGCGTGATCCAGCAGTCGGCGGTGGCTTGTTCATCGACATGCTCATCCACGACTTCGACTCGGCGCGCATGTTGCTCGGGCGAGAGGTCGTTCGCGTCTTTGCGCAATCAGCGAACCTCGTCGTCGATGCCGGCGACATCGTCGGCTTCGCCGACAACGCGACCGTCGCGCTCGAGTTCAGCAGCGGCGCGCTCGGCCAACTGCACTCGTCGATGCACGCGGCGTACGGCTACGACGTCCGCACGGAGGTGTTCGGTGAGCGCGGCACGATCGAGATCGGCGGCTTGCGGCGGCACAACGTGATGCTCGCGGCAGAGGGCCGTGGGGTCACGTTTCCGGACACTTTCCTGCCAGAAGGCGACATCCCTCACGCGATGTTCCGATTTGGAGCGGCTTACCACGCGGAGATGGCCGTGTTCGCCGAAGTCATCGCCGGCACCCGTCTCGCACCAGCCGATCACCACGACGCGCTCGCAGCATTCCGGATCGCGGCGGCCGCGAAGGAGTCGCAACAACGACGACAACCGGTCGATGTTGCCGAAGCAGGAAACGACTGATCGACGTCAGCCGGCGAACCGGTGAGCAAGAACGCCCGCAACGCCGACATCGAGTTGCAGCAAGGCGCCGGCATCCGGCTCGCGTTGCAACTGCTCTTCCGTCAGGCGATGCCGCGCCGTCGTGACGTACAGCGTGCGCAGATCCGCTCCCCCGAATCCCGGGCACGTCGGGTTGGTCAGCGACAGTGCGATCTCCCGATCGAGCACTCCATCGGGCCGATATCGGCGAAGCCGCGCCCCGGAGAACAGGCAGACCCAGATGCAACCATCAGCGTCGACCGTCAAACCATCCGGAAGGCCATCGGATGTCTCGATCTCGGCGAGCACCGTCCGATCACCGAGCTGTCCGGTGTCGAGGTCGTACGCGAACCGAGCGACGCACTGGGTCGTGCTGTCGATGTAGTACATCGTCGAGCCATCAGGGCTCCATCCGATGCCGTTCGAGATCGTCCGGTTCGGGAGCACCATCTTCAGTTCGCCCCCGGGCTCGAGGCAGTACAACGCCGCCTCGCCATGCTGCCGATCGCGATGCAGCGTGCCCGCCCACAGCCGACCGCGAGGATCGGCGCGACAGTCGTTGAACCGCACACCGGGCTTCGGCTCGACCGACCCGAGCAGCGTCCACCGGTCGTTTGCATCCACGCGCCAGATCTCGCATTCGATGGCAACGACCATCGCACCGTCCGCGCACAAAACGACGGCGCCGACGTCGCCGCTCGTCGGCCGCGACTGCTCCTCGCCGGTTGCCGGGTTCCACCGATGGATGAGACGTCCGGAGATGTCGACCCACACCAATTCGCCGCTGCGGTCGTCCCACACCGGACCTTCTCCGAGATGGTCGGGGTGGTTGACGGCGATGTTCACCGCAACGGACGGCTTGTCGGGCATCGGCGCATTGTGATCTGATCTCGCCTGCACGCTCAAGTCGAACGACTGTTGCAGAGGGGCCTCATGTCTGACCACACGTCACTCGACGGCGAGATCGCGATCGTCACCGGCGGCGCGCGTGGCATCGGCAAAGCCGTCGTCCAGGTGTTCGTCGACCACGGGGCGTCGGTGGTGTTCTGCGATCTCGATCAAGATCTCGGTGACGCCGTCGAGCGAGAGATCGGTGGCAACGCCAAGTTCGTCAGGTGCGATGTCAGCGCGGAATCGGACATCGCCGCGATGGCGGCAACGTGCACCGACGCGTTCGGGCCCGCCACGATCCTCGTCAACAACGCCGGGGTCAACGCCAACTTCGACGCGACGACGATGACCGGCGACGACTGGGATCGGTTCATGGGCGTCGACCTGAAGTCGGCGTGGCTCGGCGCGAAGTACGTGCTGCCGCACATGCGCGAAGTGCGCCGAGGCGCGATCGTCAACGTCGCGTCGATGCACGCGCTCGCGACGCTCGAAGGTTTCTTTCCATATGCCGCGGCGAAATCCGGTCTCGTCGGGATGACTCGCAGCCTCGCGCTCGACTGGGGCCCGCACGGGATCCGTGTGAACGCAGTTGCACCCGGCTACGTGCGCACCCGCCTCGTGCAGGACAGCATCGATCGCAATCCCGACCCCGAAGCAGCCGAGCGATCGATGGTGGCCGGGATCGCCCTTCGTCGGATCGGCGAGCCCGTCGAGATCGCCAACGTCATCCGGTTCCTTGCCTCCGACGACGCCAGCTACATCAGCGGCAC
>DASWRR010000401.1:0-14316 GCA_036403055.1 Ilumatobacteraceae bacterium
GCTTTCCGGCAAGGCTGTCGGTGGGAATGTCGCGCAGGTTGTTGACGACGAGGAGTGCACAGGCGAGGAAACCTGCAACCGCTCCGGCCACCCAGGAGCGCGCCGGCCACCGCTCGATCACCGCGTACGTCGTGCCAAGCGTCGCGACGAGTCCGAAGAAGACGAACACGAACACCTCCCCGAGCCCCAAGTATCCATACGGTTTCGGCCCGCCGGTGTAGCCCCAGGCCGCGAGCATCGCGAGGAGACCGACAACGATCAACCACCAACTCGTCGCGATCGCGAGCACCAAACCGGCGACCCCGGCGACGCCGAACGCGATCAAAGCCGCGCGCTTGACTGCGCTCGCGGTGGCAAGACGACCCGCGACGAGCCGGACAGGCCCCACGCGAACATCGTCGGTACCGCGGACTCCGTCGCTGTAGTCGTTGGCGTAGTTGACGCCGATCTGCAGCGCAAGGCTGACGATCATCGCCGGGATGACCCGCCACCACACCGGCGACGGCCCTCCGACCGCCGCGCCGGCGCCGATCGCCACGGGGACGACTGCAGCCGGGAGCGTGCGCGGTCGAGCGCCGAGGATCCACCGATTCACGGGCGTCACCGTAGCCTTCTGACCGTGCCGCACCTCGTTGCGATCGACCTGCCCGGCGGTGAACAGTTCGTCGAGACGCTCCGTCGAACATGGGATGCGGGTGATGCAGCTTTTCCGATCGATCGGCGTCTGCCGGCGGTCGCCCGACAGGCCGTGCTCGATGCGATCGCGCCCGATCGGCTGGTCGACGAGTCCGGACTTCGGCCGCTCGACGGTCGCGGTGTCGACGATGGTGACGCGCTCGTCGTGGCGACGAGCGGCACAACCGGCTCGCCTCGCGGTGTCGTGTTGACGCGCGATGCCGTGACCGCGTCCGCGATCGCGACGTCGCGTCGCCTCGGCGTCACTCCCGACGACACATGGCTCGCCTGTCTTCCGCTGTCGCACGTCGGCGGCCTCTCCGTCGTGACGAGAGCGTTGGTCACCGGGTCGCGACTCGTCGTTCATGATGGCTTCGACGCGGGTGCCGTCACTTCGGCAGCGGATCGCGGCGCCACCCTCGTGTCGCTGATACCGACCGCGCTCCGGCGAATCGACGCACGAAGCTTCCGGCGGATCGTCCTCGGCGGCTCGCAGCCACCTGATCACGTTCCCGACAACGTTGTCACGACGTACGGCATGACAGAAACGGGCAGCGGCGTCGTCTACGACGGGCGGCCCCTCGATGGCGTCGACATCCGCATCGCCACCGATGGCGAGATCCATCTCCGCGGGCCGATGTTGCTGCGCTGCTACCGCGACGGCCGCGACCCGATCGTCGGTGGCTGGTTCGCGACCGGTGATCTCGGCGCGCTCGACGCCGATGGCTCGTTGATCGTTCACGGCCGCCGGGCCGAGATGATCATCACGGGCGGTGAGAACGTGTGGCCGTCCGCGGTCGAAGCGTCGTTGGCGGTGCATCCGTTGATCTCACAAGTTGCAGTCGGCGGGGTGCCGGACGACGAATGGGGACAACGTGTCGTCGCCTGGGTGGTGCCGGTGGATGCATCGGCTCCACCAGACCTCGCATCGATTCGCTCAATGGTCGGCCAATCGCTGCCGATGTTCATGGCACCGAAGGAAGTTCGACTCGTGGACAGTCTGCCCACGACTTCCTCGGGGAAGGTGCGTCGACACGATTTGTCGACGTAGCCACTAAGGTCGCCACAACATGCGGAACAACCATTCGGAGAACACGGCGCGTTTGGTCGGAGTGGCCCAGGGTGAATTCGACTGACGTCTCGCCGCGGCTCTCGGCTGCCTATTGGCGTCTGTGGACCGCTAGCACGATTTCGAACCTCGGTGATGGCGTCTTCATCGTCGCGCTCCCGCTCCTCGCCTCGCGGTTGACGCGCAGCGAGTTGTCGATCTCGTTCATCGGGGTCGCTGCTGCATTGCCGTGGCTCTTGCTGTCGCTCCCGATCGGCGCGTTCGTCGATCGCATCGATCATCGCTTGCTGATGGTGCGCGCCGACACGTTCCGTGCCGCCGTCGTCGGCGTCGTGACGATCGCGGTCGCGTCGCACAACGCGGAGATCTGGATGTTGTGGGTCGCTGCCGGATGCCTCGGGATCGCCGAGGTGTTCTTCGACAACGCATCCCAAGCGATGGTTCCCGCGATCGTCCCCGTCGAAGTGCTCGAGAAGGCGAACGGACGCCGTTTCGCCGCCGAGATCGCGGCGAACAGCTTCGTCGGCACCCCGATCGGCAGTGTGCTGTTCGTTGCCGCGATGTGGTTGCCGTTCGGGTTCGACGCGGTCAGCTTCGCGATCGCCGCCTCGTTGGTGCTGACCTTGCACACCGCACCCAGCGGCCGCCCGCTCGTCACGAAACCGTCTCGGCCGTTGCGTGCCGACATCTCCGAAGGACTTCGCTGGTTGTCCGCGAATCGGCTGCTACGCGGTCTCGCGATTGCGGCGAGCCTTTCGGTTCTCGGGATGCAGATGACCGCGGCGATCTTCGTCTTGTTCGCGCAAGATCTGCTGCACCTCAGCGATCGCTGGTACGGAGCGTTGATCGCGATCGGTGCGGTCGGCGCCATCGGAGGCGGGTTGGTCGCCGAACGGCTTCGCAAGATCGTGGGGCAGCTCGCGGTGATCTACGGCACGGTGATCGTGTGGATCCTGTGCATGTTCGCGGAGGGCTACTGGCCGCGGCTGTGGGTCAGCGCGATCGCGACCGTCGCGATGGCCTTCGGCACGACGGTGTGGAACACCGTCACGATCTCGCTTCGTCAGCGCATCGTTCCGCCGGAGCTGTTCGGTCGTGTCAACAGCGTCTATCGGTGGTTGGTATGGGGATCGGTGTCGATCGGCGCAGCGATCGGTGGGGTCGTCGCGCGCGAGTTCGGTTTGCGCGCACCGTTCTTCGTCGGCGCAGGGTTCGGCGCTGTCGCGCTGGTGAGCCTGTTCTTCGTCGTCACGCCGCGTTCGCTCGCTGCGGTCGCACCCGCCTCACGCGCGACCAAGCCGCTCGGCTACGGGTCCACCGACGAGACACCGGTCGAGATCGAGATGTACCCGTGGTTCGACGACTTCAGGTGACCGCAGACTGAGATCGAGTACCGCTACGCCGTCACCGTGATGGGGACCTCGTCGGACAGGTACGACGCCGCACCCGCGTCGGCCGGGCCTTCCGATGTCAGACGAATCCTGAGGCCATACGAGCCGGGAGGTAGACCACTACCAGGCTGCCCATCACAACGCGCTGCGCCGAAGAGCATGTCGATCGTCCCTGTCTCCCCGGGCGCCAGGTCGACGCCGCCGCCGACACCAGCGATGCCACCGTTGAAGGTGCCGACGACTCGGTTGCTGCCGGTTGCAACGAGGACGCCGACGATCGGGATCCCGCTGTCGATCTGGAATCGTTGCGTGCCGATGTTCTCGACGAGAACGTGACCGGTTCCGGTGTCGGAGACGTTCAGCGTCGGCGCGTCCGGGACGACGGTGAGACGAATCCCAGCGACCGCGGGATCGGCGCCGACGACGTCTGGACAATCGACTGGCTCGGGCTGCGAGCCGCATCCCAGCGGGACGTATGGGAGAGCCCCGAACCTGATCCGTACGGCGTTGCCCCACTTCGCGATGATTGCGTCGGCGCGCGCCTCCTGTCCCGGCGCGAGATCGACATCGACGACCTGCCATCCGACACCGAAACCGTGCATGTACTTCGTCCCACCGGCGCGGATGTCGGTCACGACGTCGTTCAGGTCCGCGACGGTGTACGCGCCCTTCACGACATCGAGCCGTTCGGGATGGGCGACGAGTGCGCTCAGCGCGACCGCGTGCTCGGCGACGTGATCGGTGAAAGCGACGCGGAGCCGCGACGGTGGCGGATCGTTGACGGCTTCGAGATCTCCGTACTCGTCCGCGTGTGCTGCGCCGTACGCCTGAACGGCGGCGACATCGCGCCCGATGGTCTCCTGATCGAGGACCGCTTCGTCGACCGGAGCGTTGCTGATGTCCTCTCGCGGCGGCGCCGGACAGCGGACCGTCGGGACAGCGGTCGACGGCCCAGTCAACGGCTCGGTCGTCGAGGGTCCGGTCGCCGACGGCTCGATCGCCGACGAGGCGCTGGTCGACGGCCGCGTGTCGTCGGGCGGGTTCGCAGGTGTGGTGCTGGTTCCTGCCGGCCCGCAGCCGATGCAGAATGCAACCAGGAGGACGAGCGCGCCTCTGCACATCGTCGACGGACGTGCGATCCGCTCGACCATCAACGTGCGAACGTCACACGAGTGCCGGCGCGAGGGTGCGCATCTGGTCCAGCGGAAGCGTCGCCGGGTCGTCGGTCAGGACCTGCACGCAGACGTGACTGGCACCGGCGTCGCGATGCTGCTGCACACGCTCGGCGATCGTCGCTTCATCGCCCCACACGACGAGCGCATCGATCAACCGGTCGCTGCCACCGTCCGCGATGTCGTCGTCGGTGAAACCGAGGCGCCTCCAGTTGTTCGTGTAGTTCGGCAGTCCGAAGTACCCGGCGACGTTTGCTCGAGCGATGTCGCGTGCGCGTCGCGGATCGGTCTCGAGCACCACGCCTTGCTCCGTCGCGACGATGCCGTTCGGACCGACAGCTTCGCGGGCGATGCGCGTGTGCTCCGGCGAGACGAGATAGGGATGGACACCGGCCGTGCGCGCGGCCGCGAGCGCGAGCATCTTCGGGCCGAGCGCAGCGAGCGCTCGATCCTCGACTGCGAGGGGAACCGGGGCGGCGTCGAGCGCGTCGAGGAACGCGATGGTTTGGGCCATCGGCTTCTGATATGTGCCGGTCTCGATCTTGCGGTCGATCAGCCGGGCGTGGCTGACCCCGATTCCGACGAGGAAGCGCGGTCCGAACTCGGCAGTCAGCTCGGCATGGCCGGCGGCGGTGTCGTCGGCTGTGTGCATCCACAGGTTGAGGATTCCCGTCGCGACGGTGGCGGTCGTCGTGGCCGCGAGCAGATTGCGAACCGCGCCGAACACATCGCCGCCGGTATCGGGGATCCAGAGCGCGCCATATCCGAGTGATTGGAGTTCGCTTGCCGCGGTCGCGATCGCGTGAGGGTCGCCGTTGCGCAGCATGCCGCTCCAGATTCCGGTTGCTCCGAGTGGCTGTGTCATGCCGGACAGCCTTGCACTTGACGATGTTGGTGGCTACGGCAAAATGTGCCCATGTTGAAGGTCGGAACGGTCGTCGTCGGTGTCGAGAACTTTCCCCGTGCGCTCGAGTTCTGGACCAAGGCGCTGAACTACGTTCCGAAGCGAGCGCTGGACCCCGACGACGATTTCATGATCATCGTGCCCGCCCATGGCGACGGGGCTCACATCGCGCTCGATCGCAGCGAGACGCCCGTTCAGGAGTACCCACGGATCCACCTCGACCTGTATGCCGGCGACGCTGCGGATCAGGCGGCAGAGGTCGAACGCCTCGTTTCGCTCGGCGCGACGCGTGTCGACTGGGACCGATATCCCGCCAACCCAGATTTCATCGTGATGGCCGACACCGAAGGCAACCGCTTCTGTGTCATCGACACGAGCTGATCCCGTCTTCCGGCACTGTTGCCTCAACCGTCTGCCTTCGCGCAGACCTCCAGCTCCATTCCGTCGGGATCGCGGAAGAACAGCGACCACTCGTGACCGAGCCGCTGGATCTCACCGATCTCTGCGCCGGCCGCAACCAGACGCTCCTTCACCGATTCCAAGGTGGCCTTGGAATCGACGGCGAGCGCGTAGTGATCGATCGCGCCACGGTGGCCCTGGCGTCGACGCTCTCCGATGATCTCGTCTGCGGGGACCTCGAACACGTTGAGCGCGGCGCCGCCTCCGAGGTCGATGACGGACATGCGCGGGTGATCGCCCTTGGCATCCATCTCGAACACCACCTCACCGCCGAACGCGTCTCGATAGAACTTCACTGTGCGCTCCATGTCGGACGTCAGGGTCGCGACGTGGTTGAAACCAGAGGTGACAGGCATCAGTCCATTGCTCCTGAGCGCACGCCGGCGCCACCGTCGATGACGTAGGTCTCGCCCGTGATCCACGATGCGAGGTCGGACGCAAGGAAGGTCGCGAGGTTCGCGATGTCCTGCGGCTCACCCAACCTTTTCAGCGGCATCGCCGCGGCAAGGCTGTCGCCGAAGTTGGCAACGAGGACAGCGGCGAAATCGGTCTTCACGAGACCCGGCGCGATTCCGACCACCCGAGTCGGGCCGAGCTCGCCACCGAGTTGGCGAGTGAGATGGATGACGGCCGCCTTCGTCAGGTTGTACACGCCGAGCGCGCCTTCAGCGCGCAGGCCGCCGACCGACGCAATGTTGATGATGACGCCGGGTTTGGCGCGCATCGCCTGATCCCAGGCCGCCTTGCTCCAGAACAGCGGACCGCGCAGGTTCACCTGGAAGGTCTTGTCGAACCTTCCCTCATCGACGCCGAGCGTCGGTCCGTAGTACGGATTCGTCGCGGCGTTGTTGACGAGGATGTCGAGGCCGCCGAAGCGTTCGATCGTGGCGGCAACGCACGCATTTGCGGACGCCACGTCGCCAGCGTTTGCGGCGAACACCTCCGTGTCACCGGTCGCACCGGATTCTCGGATCTCCTTCGCCGCAATCTCCAGCTGGTCCTGCTTGCGGGAACTCAGCATGACGTGTGCACCCGCTGCCGCGAGTGAACCGGCGATGGCTCGACCTATTCCCTTCGACGCCCCGGTGACGAGTGCAACCTTGCCGTCCAGTGAGATCTGCATCCAGCGAAACTAATGGGTCTCGACTTCTTCGGACGAGGCGTTGGCGTCGGCCTCCAGCGTGACCTTCACGCGGCGGATGCGGCGACCCTTCACTTCGGTGACGGTGAATCGCCAGCCGTCCTGCGTCACGCCTTCGCCTGCAACCGGGACATGTTCGAGTGTCCCGAAGATGAAGCCGGCCACGGTCTCCCAGTGATCGTCGGGCAACCCGAGGTCGAGCAGATCGTTGAGGTCGGAGATGCTCATGCCGCCATCGACCGAGTAGTTACCGTCGGGCAGTCGTTGCACCTCGGTGTCCTCGGTGTCGTGCTCGTCGACGATCTCGCCGACCAGTTCCTCGAGGCAGTCCTCGAGCGTGATCAACCCGGCGAGCGCGCCGTATTCGTCGGCGACGAGTGCGATGTGGAACTTCTCGGCTTGCATCTCGCGCATCAACCGGTTGACCGGCTTGTTCTCCGGGATGAAGCGGGCGCCGCGCAGGTACTCGGTGATGAGGTGGTCGCTCTCACCCTTGCGCTCCGCGCGCATCAGATCCTTCGTGTACGCCAGACCGACGACGTCATCGTCGTCAGAACCGCTGGCGAGGACCGGCAACCGACTGAAGCCGTGCGCGATCGCGACGTCGAGCGCCGCGGTGACCGTCGACGAATCGTCGAGCGTGACGATGTCGGGCCGCGGCACCATGACCTCACGGGCCACTGTGTCGCCGAACTCGATGATGCTCTCGATGAGCTCTCGTTCTTCGTGCTCGACGACGCCATCGTCAGCGGCCGTCTCGACGATGCCGAGCAACTCTGATTCGGTGACGAACGGACCCTGTTGCAGACCCTTGCCGCGCACGATCACGTTCGTCAACGAGATCAGCCACTTCGACACCAGACGCAGAGGGGGGAACGCGACGAGACCGGCGACGGGCCGGGCGGTGAACAACGCGGCCTTCTGCGGATACAGCACCGCGTACGTCTTCGGGACCGCCTCCGCGAGCACGAAGAACACGAGGACGTTGAGCGCGACGCCGATGATGACGCCGTACGTCCCCCACAGACGGGCGGAGAGGATGCCAGTGAGCGTCGCTTGCACGGTCTGGCAGATGTTGATCGTCAGCAACAACGGGTTGACCCAGCGTTCGGGTGCGCCGACCAACTTCTTGAGCGCCTTGCCGGATCGCAGACCCTGGTCGGCGAGCGAAGCGGCCTTCGGCTTCGTGATCCGCGACAACGCCATCTCCGCGACCGATGTGAAGATCAGTACCAGCAAGAGGATGAAGATCGTCACCAACATCAGGAGGTCGACGTTGCTGAAAGCAATCACGAGGCGATGTGCTCCTGACGGAAGGTGTCGGGCGCGGGGCCGTGCCACATGTACAGCTCCAGCAGTTCGCGCTCGCGCGCCTGCATGACACTGCGTTCCGCGTCGTCCGCGTGATCGTGACCGAGCACGTGCAGGACGCCGTGGACGACCAGTAGCGCCAGTTCGTCGTCCAACGTCCCCGCGTGGTCGGCAGCCTGGCGAGCCGCGACCGCGGGACAGATCACCACATCGCCGAGCAACAGCGGCATGTCGGCGGGATCAGGCGGCGCCCTGTCGGGCCCGCGGCTCGGTGGCTGCCCGTGTTGCACGATCTCGGCCTCCGCCGCGTCGATCGGGAACGCCAACACATCGGTCGCGCCCGGCTTGCCCATGTAGCTGTCGTTCAACTCGGCCATCTCGCGCTCGCTGACGAACAGCACAGCGAGTTCGCTGAGTCCGCGCACACCTTCGGCAACCAGTACATCGAACGCGAGTTGCTGCCACCGCTCGAGATCGACGCGGACGTCGATCTGCTCGTCTGCACAGAACACCTCTGGTACTCCATCTCCTCCGACGCGCTGCTGGCGCGTCAAACGAGGTCGACCGTCATCGCTCACTTCGCGGCGTCCTTGCGAGCGGCTTTGCGCTCGGCGTCGCGCTCGTCCTGACGACCGTACGCCGCGACGATGTCCGCAACGATTCGGTGGCGAACGACATCGCCGGTGCCGAGCCGGACGAACGCAAGCCCCTCGATGCCCGCGAGCGTGTGTTCGAGACCGAGCAGGCCGCTGCGACCGTCGGGCACGTCGACCTGCGTCGTGTCGCCGGTGACGACGACCTTGGATCCGAAGCCGATGCGCGTCAGGAACATCTTCATCTGCTCGGGCGTCGCGTTCTGGGCCTCGTCGAGGATGATGAAGCTGCTGTTCAACGTACGACCGCGCATGAACGCCAGTGGCGCCACTTCCACCGCTTGACGTTCGAGCAGACGCTGCGCCCCCTCGGGCTCGACCATGTCGTACAGGGCGTCGTAGAGCGGTCGCAGGTACGGATCGATCTTCGCCATGAGGTCGCCGGGCAGGAACCCCAGCCGCTCGCCCGCTTCGACGGCGGGGCGGGTGAGGATGATCCGTTGCACCTGCTTCGTCTGCAGCGCCTGGACCGCCATCGCCACCGCCAGCCAGCTCTTACCAGTACCGGCGGGCCCGAGCCCGAACGTGATGACGTTGTTGCGAATCGCATCGATGTACCGCTTCTGCCCGGCGGACTTCGGCCGCACCGGCTTGCCCTTCGCGCTGCGCATGATGTCGTCCGTCAACACGGCGCTCGGTCGCTCGTTGTCGTGGACCATCGCGATCGAACGGCGCAGCATTCCTTCTTCGAGATGCTGGCCACCCTGGAGGACGACGATGAGCTCCTCGAACAGCCGGCTGACGACTTCGGCCTCAGGACCTTCGATGGTGATCTCGTTCCCGCGAACGACGATCGTCGCAGCGGGGAACGCTTCCTCGATCGCTCGCAGGTTCGAGTCCCGCTGACCGAGCAACGCGGGCATCAGATGAGCGCCCGGCACAATGACGCTGTACACGCCTGTCAATGACGTCATCAGATGAGGGAGGTCACGGTCGGCGCGGTCATGGGCAGGATGGGCCCGAGATGGGACTCATTTCCCCATACGGTAGCGAACCCGTCATCTTTCCGCGACAGGATTCGTCAACGCCTGATGCGTACGCCGGCTGATCGCTCGACCTTCGCGGCCTCGTGTTGCGGCGCCTCGATGTACGCCGAGGTTGCCGCGAAGTCGATGCCGTAGTAGCGCGACACGTCGAGCGGCACCAACGGAGCACCGCTCGCGACCATGTTGGCGAGTCGCTCCATCATCAACGCGATGCCCCCGTCATCACGCGGTTGGTTGATCTCGGGTGAGTCGAACACGAGCAGCACGCCTTCGGCCGCTTCGGTTCCGAGCACGTCGCGAGCCATCCGCGTCAGCGCACCTCTCGCCACGTAACGCGGATGGACGACCACGAAGAGGATGTAGTGCACCGCTCCACGACGCGCATGGTCGGTGAAGTGACGGTCGAAGAACCGCGAACTGAGATATCGGGTGGAACTGATGTCGGTCGCGATCAGCACCATCGCCACCGGCTCATCGTCGGCCCACAGGATCCACAGCCGGTTCGTCGAATCAGCGATCGCCTCGTCGAACTCCGAGCGGAAGAACATCTCCCTGCTCGCCGAGTCCTCCGCCGTACGGTGATAGGCCAGCTCGTACAGATCCCACAGGCGTTCGACCAGGCCACGTTCGACCACCGAGTTGTGGCGAGTGACGAACATTCAGGACCTTCCTACCCTTCGGTTTCTCTCGCATGTTTAGCTCGTCTGGTGACCTATCGCGCGGGTTAAACCACCCCTTGTGCAATTCGACGGTTTCGTGTAGCCTAACGAGACGCTTTGGACGGGGTGTGGATGCACCGTTCCCGGCGACGGCGGGCAACGGGAGGCGTATGAAGCGGGCGCTGGCCCCCCTTACTTGGTGGGGCCTTGGGATTGGGTACGGAGTGGCGCTCAGCGTCATGGTCCTGCGCGTCAGCTGGTTGCAGACCGCCGCCTATCTCGTCGCCTCGCTGTCCCTCGTCGGCGCGACCTTCGTCGCTGCCAGGGTGCACAGGGTCAATCGACGTTTCGTCGCCGCGGTCAGCGCGATCGGCGGCTTCTTCGCCGCCTCGCAGATCGTCGACGGGCTGGGCGACAGCGTGGCCGTCAACCGGGCGTCCAACGTTCTCGCCCTGTTCGGCTCGTTGTGCATCATCATCGCTCTCATCAACATGCTCAGCGGACGCGCCGCCGCCAACATCCGGTCCGTCATCGGTGACGCCCTGATCGTCGGCCTCGGCAGCTGGTTGATCAGCTGGGTCGTCCTCATCGAGCCGGCGCTGAAGCACCACGGCGGGCTGCTCGGCGATTCGATCCTCGACGGCGCGTACCAGCCGGCGGGCACGGTCGTGCTGTTCCTGCTCGTTCTGCTGTTGTTCTCCGGTTCCGGCACCCGGCAGGCGTCCGTGTGGCTCGTGACCGGCGCGATGGCGTTCAACCTCGCCGCCGATGCGATGTGGGGCCTCGCCGCAGCCGGCCACCTCGGTGATGGAGCCACGCGCACATCGATGGGCCTCTACGTCGCCGCGTACTTCACTGCCGCGGCTGCGTTCATCCATCCCACCGTCGTGTGGCTCAAGCATTCGGTCGACGAGCCGGTCAACAATCGCACGTTCGGACGCCTCATCCTCACGACGACATCGCTGATCGTGCCGATCATCGCGCTTGCGGCGACCGGACCCGCCGACCGGCTCGACGGCCTCGTTCGCTCGGTGTCGGCGCTCGTGCTCGCCGGCGCCGTCACGCTGCGCGTCACCCAAGCAGTGCGGGCCAACGGCCGGACACAGGACAACCTCCGCCTGAGCGCGCAGACGGACGCATTGACCCATCTCCCCAATCGCACGCTCCTGCTCGAGCGGATCAACGATTGCTTGCGCATGGCATGGCAGTCCGACAGCCACCCCACGCTGTACTTCGTCGACCTCGATCGGTTCAAGAACATCAACGACAGCCTCGGCCACGCGGCCGGCGACGAAGTGTTGAAGATGGTCGCGATCAGGTTGAGCAAGGCCGCACCCGAGCACTCCACCGTCGCCAGGTTGTCGGGCGACGAGTACGTCGTGCTGGATCCATCCACGCGTTCACCCGGTTCGTCGTTGGCGCTCGCCGAGCGGTTGCTCTCGATCTTTCGCGAGCCGTTGCCCATCAGCCAGGGCGACGTGTTCGTCACCGCGAGCATCGGCGTCGCCTCGCTCAGCCCGAGCTCGAGCTCGTCCGCAGAGGATCTGTTGCGTCACGCCGATACGGCGATGTACCGGGCCAAGGACGCCGGACGCAACTGCCTCGCTGTGTACGACGAGTCGATGCACGAGCGAGTCGCGCATCGTTTGTCCGTCGAGACCGCGCTGTACCGCGCGCTCGATCGCCGCGAGCTCCGGTTGTTCCATCAACCGATCCTCGATCTCGAATCCGGAGACGTCGTCGGTTTCGAGGCGCTGATGAGATGGCAACAAGCCGACGGCACGATGGTCTCCCCCGCGGAGTTCATCCCGATCGCGGAGGACACCGGCACGATCGTGCCGATCGGTTCGTGGGCGTTGCTCGAGGCGCTCACACAGTTGCGGCACTGGATCGACGACGGAGTGTGCAGCGAGTCGGCGACGATGTCGGTCAACGTGTCGCCTCGCCAGCTGAGCGATCCCAACTTCCCGTCGATCGTCAACGAGGCACTGACACGGTCCGGGGTCTCGCCGCAGCTGTTGTGGCTGGAGGTCACCGAGAGCGTGATGATCGCCGAGCCGGAGCTTGCCCTCGCAACGCTGCGACGTGTCCGTTCGCTCGGCGTCCGCATCGCGCTCGACGACTTCGGGACCGGCTACAGCTCGCTGTCGCTGTTGCAGAAGTTCCCGTTGCAACGGATCAAGATCGACCGGGCGTTCGTGCACGGCGTCGCCGACAATCCCAACGACCGTTCGCTGGTCCGCACGATCGTCGCGATGGGGCGATCCCTCGGTCTCGACATGGTTGCCGAAGGTGTCGAAAGCGTGCACCAGTTGCAGGTCCTCAGCGACCTCGGGTGCACGAAGGCGCAGGGCTACCTCATCAGCCACCCGGTTCCTGCAGATGCAATGCGCAGCACCGTCGCTGCACTCGAGCGCCTCGGTCAGTTCCCGGGTCTGCGCCCCTCGCCGTCGAGCTACTCGACGCGCCAGCAATGACCCGCTGAGTTCCCTCGCGCTGAAGTCGACGACTCGCCACACGGCGCTTGCGATGCTCGCTCGTTCGCTCGTGCACAAGCCGTCACGCGACCGTCGCGGCGATGGGTAAAGTCCGAACACTGCACGGTGCAGTTGCAACGTGCGACGACGTGCAGCAACCGGAACCTGAGCATGGGGGGTCAACTCGGTGGACGTCATCCCAACAGAGCGCATCCGCAACGTGGTCCTTGTCGGACACAGCGGGGCCGGAAAGACGACTCTGGTCGAGGCGCTGTTGCATCGCGCAGGCGTCACGACACGCGTCGGCCGAGTCGAGGACGGAACGACGGTCACCGGAACGGATCCGGAAGAGGTCAAGCGCGGCATGTCGCTGTCGCTCGGGATCGCACCGTTCGAGTGGCAAGCGAGTGACGGCGAGACCTACAAGATCAACCTGCTCGACGCGCCCGGGTACTCGGACTTCGTCGGGGAGGAGATTGCCGCCCTCAGCGTCGCAGATCTCGCGGTGCTCGTCGTCAGTGCCGTCGACGGGATCGAAGTGGGCACGGAACTGGCATGGGAACGATGCGTGGCGCGCCAGATCCCGCGTCTCGTGTTCATCAACAAGGACGACAAGCCGCGCGCTCATTTCCACAACGTGCTCGCGGCGCTGCAGTCGCGATGGGGTCACGGCTTCGTTCCACTCGAGCTGCCACTCGGCGAAGAAGAGTCGCTGCACGGCATCGCCGACGTCCTGTCGGACCAAGCGTTCGAGTACGACCGCGACGGCCAACATCACAGCGCTCCCCTACCGACCGACATCGCCGACGAAGAGCACCGGGCCCACGACGATCTCGTGGAGGAGATCGTGTCCGGTGACGACGACCAGCTCGAGCGTTACCTCGCCGGTGACGTGCCATCCGCCGCCGAACTCGAACGAACACTCGCGCACGAGGTCCTCGATTGCGTCGAGTTCCCGGTGCTCGTCGGCTCGGCGTTGACCGGTGTCGGCATCGATCGGCTGGCCGACTTCATCTGCGAGATCGGGCCGCCTCCCAGCGACCGTCCGATGCGCGTCGTGGCCGGAACCGAAGAGGTCGCGGTGCCGGCCGACGCGAGTGCCCAACCGCTGGCATACGTCTTCAAGACGCTTGCCGATCAGTTCGTCGGGCAGGTCTCGTTGTGCAAAGTGGTGTCCGGCACCATCTCGCCCGACGATCGTCTGATCGCCAGCGCCACCGCTGCCGAAGAGCGACTGCACGGCCTCTTTCACCTGCGCGGCAAGGACCAGTTGCCATGCATCCGGGCGGTCGCCGGCGACATCGTCGCGGTCGCGAAGCTCACCAACACGACGACGGGGTCCACGCTCGCGCCGCGCAACATGCCGGTCCGCGTCGTCGGTTACGAACCTGCGCCGCCGGTCTTCGGCCTCGCGCTGAA
>DASWRR010000402.1:0-4588 GCA_036403055.1 Ilumatobacteraceae bacterium
GACGGCTACAGCACCGATCGCGCTCGTCGCGACTCGCAGCCCGAGCGACCACGGCGACTGTCCCTTCAGCAACCGCAGCCGCAGCTCGCGTTGTCGTTCACGGGCGAGCAACGAGGTGGCCGCGCCGAGCAGAGCGAGCGACGACAGCAGGGCAACGAGTCGCACCGGCGCCATCGTCCCGGCGACGACTGCCGTCGCCGCGCCGGCGTGCCGGACGACGGCGCGAAGCGGCGCCCCGTCGATCACGGTCCTGCCGCGGATGAGGCGTGTGACGTCGAACAATCGATCGGCCTCGTGGGCGACCTCGTCGAACCGATCGGCCAGCACCGCAGCGTCGTGACGGCTCAGTCCGACGGGGTCCGGCCGCAGCTCCCACTCGGCGATCCTGAACGCCTGCGCGGTCCGCAGATCTCGCGACGTCATCAGCAGCGCTGGCGTCGGTGGGTCAGCGGGATCGCGCCCGGCCGACCGGAAATATGCACGCAAGCCACACCAGTACGACGGCTCGGGACGCGTCGCGACGCGCGGGTAGGTGTTCGCGACTCGAACGGTCTTGCGGTACTCGATCTTGGTCGTGGGATCGGTTGCCGACAGGTGCAGCACGTCGCCGGGCTTCGTCCCTCGCGGCGGACTCATCCACTCGGGCGCCAACACCTCACCGTCGGTCGGCGCCGCCATCGGCCGAACCAGGTTGTCCGCCTCTCCGTCGCGGTACAACAGGTTGGCGATGAACGTGCGGTCGCCCGGGATGCCGGTGCTCACGGTGATGGCCGGCGCAATGCGCGTCAGCACGCTCGGTTGTGTGTGCTTCGACACCTTCGCCTCGAACGCCTGCAGCAGCGCGTTCGTGTCCGGTTGCGCGCCGCCCATCGGGATGCGCAGGCTGACGTCCGCGAGGCAGATGTGACTGAGCTCGCTGTGCACGGCGGCGCTGCCGACGGACGACAGGTACAACGGTGATCCAGCCAGGCACGCCGACCCGAGGGCAACGATCGCAGCAACCGCGACCCAGCCGGAGATCCCCGACGATCTGCTTCGCTTCCGGATCAAACGCGCCACGTCCGAGACGGCGACCTACGAGTGCGGCACGTAGTTGGCGCGCGCCCTGTGGATCTCACGCCAGGCGTCTTCGCGACCCGCGATTCCGGCGGTCGACGATTCCTTGCCCGGCTCCAGCGCCTTGTAGACCTCGAAGAAGTGCTGGATCTCGCTGACCAGTTGCGGAGTGAGGTCGGCAAGATCGAACACGTCGTTCCATCGCGGTTCCTTGGGGGGAACGCACAAGATCTTGGCGTCCTCACCGGCCTCGTCGCGCATGTACAGCACCCCGACCGGGCGCGCTGCGACCCACACACCCGGGTACACAGCGTCCTCGAGCAGCACCAACGCATCGAGCGCATCACCGTCGCCGCCAAGGGTCTCCGGGATGTAGCCGTAGTCGGCGGGGTACGTCGTCGCGGTGAACAACCGCCGGTCGAGATAGACGCGACCGGTGTCGTGATCGATCTCGTACTTGTTGCGGCTGCCTCGCGGGATCTCGATCACAACGTGGATGCAGTCACCGGGAAGCGCCTTGGAGACCATCGCCCAATGCTCGCATATCCGCCCTCGGTGGCCCGATCGCACGAACTAGCGTGAGGACCTCTATGGAGTTCCGCCGAATCACCAACCTTCCGCCCTATGTGTTCACGATCATCAACAACTTGAAGATCGAGGCACGTCGCGCAGGTGTCGATGTGATCGACCTCGGATTCGGCAACCCCGACATCCCTTCTCCCCAGATCGCAGTCGACAAGCTGACCGAAGCCGCGCACATCGCCCGCAACCATCGCTACTCGGTCAGTCGCGGGCTTCCGAAGTTGCGTGAGGCCGCGGCCGCGCTCTACGAGCGCAACTGGGGCGTCCAACTCGACCCGGAACTGGAGATCACGAACACCATCGGATCGAAGGAAGGGTTCAGTCACCTGATGTGGGTGCTGCTCGACCGTGGTGACGCCGCGATCGTGCCCAGCCCGAGCTACCCGATTCACATCTACGGTCCGTTGTTCGCCGGCGCAGATCTTCGGCAGGTCCCGATGCGGCACCTCGCCGATCCGCGTGTCCAGGGAGATTTCACCGGCGACTTCTTCCACAACCTCACGACGGCGTACGACGTCGGCTGGCCGAAGCCGCGAGTGCTCGTGATCTCGTTTCCGCACAATCCCACCGGCGCGGTCGTCGACGTCGACTTCATGCAGAAAGTCGTCGACTTCTGCCGTGAACGCGAGATGATCGTCGTCCACGACTTCGCTTACGCGGACGTCGGGTTCGAGGGATACAAGCCGCCGAGCATCCTGCAGGCCGAGGGCGCGAAGGAATGTGCCGTCGAGTTGTACTCGATGACGAAGAGCTTCTCGATGGCCGGTTGGCGGTGCGCGTTCCTCGTCGGAAATCGTGAGGTCGTGCAGGCGCTCGTGAAGCTGAAGAGCTACCTCGACTACGGCGTGTTCCAGCCGATTCAGATCGCCGCCACGGTTGCGATGAACGAGGCCGCGGACTACCCAGCGGAAGTGTGCTCGATCTACGAGAGCCGGCGTGATGCGCTCATCGACGGCCTCGGCCGCATCGGTTGGGACATCCCCAAGCCCAAGGGTTCGATGTTCGTGTGGGCGCCGATCCCCGAGGCGTACTCGGAGATGAACTCGGTCGAGTTCTGCTCGCACGTGGTACGCGAGTGCGAAGTCGCGCTGTCGCCCGGCGTCGGCTTCGGTCCGGGTGGCGAAGGATTCGCCCGGTTCGCTCTGATCGAAAATGAGCGACGGATCGCGCAGGGCATCCGCAACCTCAAGAAGGGCCTGCCGAAGCTCGGCTGAGCGACTGGCGCTGCTATCCGTAGAGCGCGCGCACGTCGGGCGGCGGTTGGCCGTCGGGAGACGTGCATGGACTCGCGACGGTGCCGCCAACCGTCGTCGGCTTCGGGCAGGGCTCGAGAAACAGATGCGTGATCCAACGTGAGATGTAGTCGGCCGATCCGAGTGCGCCGACGGGCTGGTAGTGGATGCCATCGGTGACGAACCACGAGCGCACCGATGCAGTGTAGTCGCGCCAGTTCGCCACGAACACGTCGGCGTATGCGCCGCTCGCGACCTTCGCATCCAACGTCGCGTTGTTGGCGATGTAGGAGCCGTTGTTGTCCGTGCCGGCGCGGGTCAGGCCGTCGCGCAGGCGGTAGTTCATCCACAAGATCCTGACGGCACCCTTGGCGCGGGCCGCCGCGACGATGAGGTCGAAGTTCTGGCCGAAACCGTTGCTGCCCTCGTTGTACCCGGTGCCGATCACGACCGCGTCGAACGAGCCGGGCGCAGATTCGATCGCCTCGAGCGCGGTGTTGGGGGTGTTGCCCGCAAGGCTGTGGCACGACGCTCGAACGAGTCGGCGGCACGACTCGGCATCGAGCACGTAGCTCATCCCGCCGAACGCATCGAGCGCATGCGAGTAGAACTTGATGCCCTCGAGCGACGAGTCGCCGATCAGCAGCACTCGTGGCACGGGTGGCGGATTTGTCGGCGTGAGCTGGGCGATGGTGCCCCGCGTCGCAGGCAGTGTCGCGGCTGCCGGGCCGACGCCGACCGAGAAGGCAGAGGCCGCTGACGCGAACACGAGCGCGGCGCAGGCGCCGAGGGCAACGGCTGGCGACCGTTTCACTCTGACGTTGCCCAACCTCGAGAGCGTTCGACGGCGCGCAACCATGTGGTGTGGGCGATGTCGGTGAACGTGCGGTCGGGCTCGGGATCGAACGTCGCATCGATCTGCCACCGTTCGCTGATCGCGTCGAGCGACGGCCACACACCTTCAGCAAGGCCCGCAAGATACGCCGCGCCCAACGCCGTCGTCTCTTGATCGACGGGACGTTGCACGGTTACTCCGAGTTGATCTGCTTGCATTTGCAACAACATGTCCATGACCGACGCGCCGCCATCCACCCGTAGCGCTGCAAGTGTCGTGCCGCTGGCCGCGGCCATCGCTTCGACGACATCGCGCGTCTGGTAGGCCATCGCCTCGACGACAGCACGCGCGAGTTGGGCCTTGCTGGTACCGCGTGTGATGCCAACGATCGTGCCGCGTGCGTACGGATCCCACCACGGACTGCCGAGTCCGGCGAACGCGGGAACGACGTAGACGCCACCGCTGTCGGTACAGCTCGCCGCCAAGGGCCCGATCTCCTCCGCTGAACGGATGATCCCCAACCCGTCGCGCAGCCACTGGATCGCCGCGCCGGTGACAAAGATCGCGCCCTCGAGCGCGTACGCAACCGTGCCGTCTGACAGCTGCCATGCGACCGTCGTGAGCATGCCTTCCGTCGGCGCAGGACAGGACGCGCCGACGTTCAAGAGCACGAAGCTTCCTGTTCCATATGTGTTCTTTGCCATGCCCGGCGTGAAGCAGGCCTGCCCGAACAGCGCGGCCTGTTGGTCGCCGGCGACGCCGGAGATCGGAATGCCGGCGGGGCAACCCGATTCCGCGACGGTCGCGGCGAAGCGCCCGCTCGAGGGCCGCACGTCCGGCAGCGCCGACATCGGGACACCGAACAACTCGCACAGCTCGGCCG
>DASWRR010000403.1:0-3774 GCA_036403055.1 Ilumatobacteraceae bacterium
AACCGAGTGTTTGGCGCGCCCCCGGCGTGGCGGCAAACACTCGGACGGGCTAGGTGAGGGCGGCGTGGGATGCAGCGACGGCCAGCGAGTCGACGAGGTCGTTCATCGGGTCACCGCTGTGCCCCTTCACCCACTTGAACACCGGCTGACGGGCAATGACCAGTTCGATCAGCGGCTCCCACAGGTCGACGTTGGCGACCGGTTTCTTCTGCGCGTTGCGCCAGCCGTTGGCTTTCCACCTGACCCACCACCTGTCGCGAAAGCAGTTCACGACGTACGTCGAATCGGAGACGATGGTGAGCTGCCCGTCGAGCGATCGGAGTGCCTCGAGGACGGCGCGGATCTCCATGCGCTGGTTCGTCGAGCGGGCCTCGCCGCCGGAGTCGTGCAGCGCGCCATCGGGCGCCGTCGCCCACGCCCAACCACCCGGGCCGGGGTTGCCCGAACAGGCGCCATCGGTGAAGACGATGGTCGGCGGCAGGGCTGTGGTCATTCGCGCAAACTACATTGCGACCGTGCGGATACGGGCCATCACGATCGTCGTCGCGGCACTCGCAGGCACTGTGGTCACGTCGCCGGCGGTGCACGCCGCGGAGCCCAACTTCGTTTCGGTGTTCATCGATGCATCGGGTCCGCGTGGTTCGATCGCGGTCGTCGGCGACTCGTTGATGCTCGGCTCGGCGTACGAACCACCGCTCGTCCCGGGATGGGGACCGTCCTTGGCGCGCATGCTCGCCGACCGCGGATGGGGGCCGGTGCACATGGCCGCCGGCGTCGGTTTCCAAGCCGGCAAGATGGTGCCCGGAAACCCCGGCGCCAACATGTCGTTGTGGCTCACGAACCAACGCGCCCAGGGCTTCGATCCCGACGTCATCGTCGCCAGCATGGGTCCCAACGACATCATCGCCTGCCGGACGAGCGTGAGCTGCGCGGCCGACGACATCCGTGGGTTCATGGATGTCGCAGGGCCCGATCATGAGGTGTGGTGGGCGCTGCAGACGACTGCGATCCCGGAGAACCAGACGGCGTGGAACGAGGCGTTGCAGATCGTCGCATCGGAACGTCCGAACCTGACGCTGTGGGATTGGCCGAGCATTCGGATCGCCGCCGGCATCCCGCTCGCACCGGACAACACCCACCTTCCCGGCGCGAGTCAGTACCGCCAACGAAGCACGCTGATCGCCGACGATGTCACGCAACGCCTCGGCGGTTCACGGCCCGTCGGTGGCGCCGTTGCGCCGCCGACCGCAGGCACCTCGTACCAGTACCGGCCACTGCCTCCCGAGCGAGTCATCGACACGCGCAGCACGGGACAGCGGCTCGCTCCGGGCGCAACCTTGACGGTCGACCTCTCGGTGCTCGCGCCCACGAGCGTCGGCGCGGACGCAGTAGCCGCGGCGGTCAACGTCACTGCGGCGAACCCGTCGGCCCCCGGGTTTCTCACCGTCTGGCCGTGCGGCGGCGATCAGCCACTGGCGTCGAGCGTCAACTTCCTCGCGGGCGAGGATCGCGGCGCGCAGGCGACGACGTTGTTGCATCAACCCGACCGATCGCTGTGCGTCTTCAGCAACGCGGCCACCGATGTGATCGTCGACCTTCAAGGCGTCTTCGTCGCGAGCGGCGCGCTCCGATTCACAACGGTCACGCCCGACCGCCGGCTCGACACGCGAGTCACCGGTCGCGCCGCGACGATTGCGGTCGCGGCGCCCGCGGGCGCGCAAGGCGTCGCCGCGACCGTGACGGTCACGGGTGGATCGAGCGCCGGTTTCCTCACTGCGTACCCATGCGCGACCACGCCGCCTGTCGTGTCGAACGTCAACTGGCGCAGCAACGAGACCGTCGCAGGAGCCGTCTTCGTGCCGGTCGCGTCGGATGGAACGTTCTGCGTCTTCACGAGCACGCCTGCGGACGTCATCGTCGACATCACCGGCACGTTCAGCGATGCCGGCACACTGCAGTTCGCGCCGGTCACCCCGACGCGAATGGTCGACACCAGAGTGGGCGTCGGCGGATGGCGCGGGCACCCCGGCATCGGCCAGACCATCGAGATCCACGCCGCGCCGGACACGGCGACCGCGGTGACGGGCACCCTCACGATCGTCCATCCGGGAATCGACGGCTACCTCACGGGCACGATCTGTGGTCAGCCGACGGGCGTGACGTCGTCGGTCAACGGCGCCGCAGGGTCGGTGATGGCCAACTCGTTGACGGTCGGCTTGTCGCCCGGCGGCGACCTGTGCATCACGTCGTCGGTGGCCGCGCACGTGTTGTTCGACACGACCGGATGGTGGGTGGCGGCACCACCCGTTTAGCAGCGTTCGCGCACGTTACCCATCGGTACGCCTGCTTGACTAAGAGACATGATCTTCGACGGCTTCGTCAACCAGCTGCCCGACTCTGACCCTGGCGAGACCGAGGAATGGCTCGACTCGCTCGACGCCGTGGTCGACGTGCATGGCAAGACGAGAGCACGGTTCCTCCTCTCGAAGCTGCTCGATCGAGCACGTGCAACACAGGTCAGCTTCCCGGCAACCGTCAGCACTCCGTACGTCAACACGATCCCGCGCGAGCAGGAGCCGTGGTTCCCCGGCGACGAGTACATCGAGCGCAGGATTCGTGCGTTCGTTCGTTGGAACGCGGCGGCGATGGTCGTGCGAGCCAACAAGAAGGCGGACGGGATCGGCGGTCACCTGTCGACGTTCGCCAGCTCGGCGAGCCTCTACGAGATCGGTTTCAACCACTTCTTCCACGGCAAGGACGACGGCGTTCCCGGCGACCACGTCTACTTCCAAGGTCACGCCGCGCCCGGCATATATGCGAGGGCGTTCATGGAAGGCCGAATGACGGAGGACGATCTCGATCACTTCCGCCGCGAGATCGGCCGCGACGGACGCGGTCTGTCGAGCTACCCGCACCCGCGGTTGATGCCCGACTTCTGGGAGTTCCCGACGGTCAGCATGGGTCTCGGCCCGCTCGCCGCGCTGTACCACGCTCGCTTCAACCGCTACCTGCAGAATCGTGAGCTCGACGACACGAGCCAGAGCCGGATCTGGGCGTTCCTCGGCGACGGCGAGTGCGACGAGCCGGAGACGTTGGGTGCGCTGTCGCTGGCGAGCCGCGAGAAGCTCGACAACCTCGTGTTCGTCGTGAACTGCAACCTGCAGCGCCTCGACGGTCCGGTGCGTGGCAACGGCAAGGTGATCCAAGAGCTAGAAGCGGTCTTCCGCGGTGCCGGCTGGAACGTGATCAAGGTCATTCACGGCTCGAAGTGGGACGAGTTGCTCGCGAAGGACAACGACGGCGTGCTGTTGAACCAGCTCAACAACACCGTCGACGGCCAGTTCCAGAGATACAGCATCGAGAACGGCGCGTACATCCGCGACCACTTCTTCGGGCCGGACCCGCGTCTTCGTCAGATGGTCGCGCACCTCAGCGACGAGGACCTGGTGCATCTGCCTCGCGGCGGCCACGACTACCGCAAGCTGTACGCGGCGTACAAGGCGGCCACCGAGAACATGGGCACCGGGGCGCCGACTGCGATCCTGTGCAAGACCATCAAGGGATGGACGCTCGGGCCCGACATCGAGGGCCGCAACGCGACGCATCAGATCAAGAAGATGACTCGTGCTCAGCTGCTGGTGCTGCGCGACCGGCTGCACATGCAAGACGAGGTACCCGAGTCGGCGTTCGATGGCGATCTGCCCCCGTACTTCCGTCCGTCGCAGGACTCGATCGAGTACCAGTACATGATGGAGCGACGCAAGGCCCTCGGCG
>DASWRR010000404.1:0-5394 GCA_036403055.1 Ilumatobacteraceae bacterium
GTCGGCGCTCCGGCAAGAGACCGCGATCCAGCGACAGCGCCTCGACCAGCTGGTCGCGAGCAACGACGAACACCGGGCGATGGTCAGCCAGCTCGAGGAGATCTACGACCAGGCAAAGCAACAGACGGATCTGCTCGGCACCGGCGGCATACCGACCGGCGACGAGCTCGCCGCAGAGTTCGAGCAGTTCCTGCGCGACCAGGACAACTGACCCGACGGCAGCCCACGACTACGGTCGGCGCATGAAAGTCGACGGAGGCGTCAGCAACGAGCTCACACACGCGGCGTCGAGCGCGAAGGCGACAGAGGCCGCGGGATACGACGGCGCCTGGTCCGCTGAGACCGCGCACGATCCGTTCTTGCCGTTGCTGCTCGCAGCCGAACACACCGATCGGCTCGAGCTCGGGACGTCGATCGCCGTCGCGTTCGCCCGCAACCCGATGACGCTCGCTCACCTCGGGTGGGACCTCCAATCGTTCTCAGGAGGCCGGTTCATCCTCGGTCTCGGGAGCCAGATCAAACCGCACATCACCAAACGGTTCAGCATGGAGTGGAGCCACCCCGCGCCGCGCATGCGCGAGATGATTCTCGCGATCCGGGCGATCTGGGACACGTGGCAGAACGGATCACCGCTTGCATTTCGCGGCGACTTCTACACCCACACGTTGATGACGCCGTTCTTCACGCCCGACCGCGCCGACCTCGACGGTTTCGGTGTGCCCAAGATCTTCCTTGCCGGGGTCGGCCAGCTGATGACGGAGGTCGCCGGCGAGGTGTGCGACGGCTTCATCTGCCATGGCTTCACGACCGAGCGATACCTCCGTGAGGTGACGGTGCCGGCCCTCGCCCGGGGACGGGAGAAGGCGGGCAAGTCGATGGAAGGTTTCGAGATCGTCGGGCCCAGCTTCGTCGTCACCGGCAACAACGACGAAGAACGATCAGCCGCAGAAGCCGGAACCCGCCAACAGATCGCGTTCTACGGATCGACGCCCGCCTACAAGGGCGTGCTCGAGCTGCACGGCTGGAACGGTCTGCACGAGGAGCTCAACAGCCTGTCGAAGAAGGGTGGCTGGGTCGAGATGGGCAACCTCATCACCGAGGACATCCTCAACACCTTCGCGGTCGTTGGCGATCCCGAGCAGATCGCGCCCGAGCTGCTCCGTCGGTACGGCGATGTGATCCAACGCATCAGCTTCTACGCGCCGTACAAGAGCGATCCTGCTCGTTGGCGCGGCGTGCTCGCAGCGCTGCAAGCCGGTTAGACGAGCTCCAACATCTCTTCGAGGTACAGCTCGCGACACTTGGCGCGCTGCAGCTTTCCTGATGACGTCTTCGGGAGCGTTCCGGGTTTCACCAACATCACGTCGCGCGGCGGCAGACCGCAGACCTCGAGGGTGCGATGGTGCAACGCGTCGCGCACTTGCGTCGGGTTGTCCGTACGCACTTCGGCGACGACGACGACACTCTCCTTGCCCTTGTAGCCATCTACTCCGAACGCGATGACGTTGCCGGCGCGAACACCCTCGAGGCTGCCGCACGCACGCTCGATGTCTTCGGGAAAGACGTTTCGTCCACCGACGATGATGACGTCCTTGATGCGTCCGCACAGCACGAGCTCGCCGTCCACGGTGTAGGCAAGGTCGCCGGTGCACAACCAACCGTCGCGGAACAGCGCCGCCGTTGCGTCGGGACGCTTGTAGTAGCCGGGTGTCACCGACGTGCCGCGCAGCAACAGCTCGCCGACGTGACGTTCGGGTAGCTCGGCAAAGGTGGCCGGATCGACGACCTTCATCTCGAGTCCCGGCACCGCCGTGCCGAGCCGCGGGATCCTGCGGACGTCGAGCTCCTCCTCCGCGTCGGCGATGTCGAGCGGCTTGGCGATTCGATCGCGTTCCAACGCGATGCGATCGACGGAGTCGCAGACCATCCCGCGATGGCGCGGTGGAAACACGCCGCCGATCGCGACTTCGGCCATTCCGAACGCGGGGAACACGCTTCCCGGCTTGAACCCGAACGGCGCGGCTGCCACGACGAACGCCTCGACCGCTTTGGGGTCGACGGGCTCGGCGCCGCTGAGAGCGAGCGTCAGTTGCGAGAGGTCCAGCCCGGTCATCCGGCCGAGCGCACGCGTCGCGAGCACCCACGAGAAGTTGGGTCCAGCGGTCGCCGTGCCACCCCAATCACTGATCCATTGCATCCAGTTGCCGGGCCTGGCGAGAAAGTCCTGTGGCGCGGCCTGCACCAGTTGACAACCGTTCGTCATCGGGATCGAGAGGAAGCCCACGAGACCCATGTCGTGGTACAGCGGCAGCCACGAGACCATCACCTCGTCCTCACCGAGCTCGGCCGCCGAACACGACGCGTCGATGTTGGCCGCGAGGACGCGGTCGGGAATCATCACGCCTTTCGGTTCGCTCGTCGAGCCGCTCGTGTATTGCAGGATGACGAGTCGCTCCGGATCATGTTCGGGCGTCTCCAACCGCTCAGCGCTCGGTGCAGTGGACGAACCCGGCAGGACGGCCGACATCAGTTCGATCGGCGGGTCGTCGGACGTGCGCTCGTAGAACGCTGCGAGGACCTCGTCCATCAACAGCAACTTGGCGTCGCCATGTCGAATGCGGCCGCGAGTCGACTCGATGAAGGCTTCGAGCGACCCCATCCGCATCGGCAACGGCAGGACCATGCTCGCGACGCCCGCCAACCAGCACCCCTGGATCACGGTGATCAGTTGCCGCGAGGTCGGGCTGAGGATCGCGACGTGATCTCCCGGCACCAGACCACGCGCTTGCAACGCGGCGCCGACGACGCGCGCCTCGTCGTGGATCTGACGCCAGGAGACGAACGCGGGTCGGTCGGTCGGTGCCACCGACGGACCCACGAATCGGACGCCTGTAGGGCGGTCAGCCGCGGCAACGATCCGGTCGACGATGCCGACGTACGGCGACCCGTTGCTCGACGACATGATTTGCAACCGTAGTAGCGACGCGTCGCCTCGTAGAATCCGTTCACTATGACCGTCCCGACCGACCGGCCCGCACACGAGCCCGCCCCCGCGGTGTCGACCGGCGGAGACGACTCGCCGAAGTTTCGCTACACCGGGTCGCTTGCGCAGGAGATCGAAGCGCGTTGGCAGGACCGTTGGGACGCCGACCGCACGTTCGAGGCGCCAAATCCGTCAGGGCCGTTGGCGGATCCTGACAAGATCGCCGGTCGTCCGAAGATCTACGTCCTCGACATGTTCCCGTATCCGTCGGGCACCGGGTTGCACGTCGGCCACCCACTCGGGTTCATCGGGACCGACATCTTCAGCCGGTACAAGCGGATGACCGGGCACAACGTGATGTACACGATGGGCTTCGACGCCTTCGGCCTGCCCGCCGAGCAGTACGCGGTCCAAACAGGGCAGCACCCGGCGATCACCACCAACGCGAACGTCTCGAACTATCGACGCCAACTTCGGCGGCTCGGCCTCAGTCACGACGCCCGTCGCAGCGTCAGCACGACGGACCCGTCGTACTACCGATGGACGCAGTGGATCTTCCTGCAGATCTTCAACTCGTGGTACGACCCCGATGCTGGTCCCGAGGGGCGAGCGCGGCCGATCAGCGAGTTGATCGAGCAGTACGAATCGGGTCGACGTCCCACCGCCGATGGCAGGAGTTGGTCGGATCTGTCGCCAGCGGAACGCGACACGACGATCGAAGGGCACCGGCTGGCATACGTCAGCGAGGCACCGGTCAACTGGTGCCCCGGCCTCGGGACCGTCGTGGCCAACGAAGAGGTCACCGCGGACGGGCGCAGTGACCGAGGCAACTTCCCTGTGTTCAAGCGCAACATGCGTCAGTGGATGATGCGCATCACCGCGTACGCCGACCGTTTGATCTCCGATCTCGACCTGCTCGACTGGACCGACGCGATCAAGTCGATGCAGCGCAACTGGATCGGCCGGAGCGACGGCGCGACGGTTCACTTCGACTCGAGCGCCGGCCCGATCAGCGTCTTCACGACACGGCCGGACACTCTGTTCGGCGTCACCTTCATGGTGCTCGCACCCGAGCACCCACTCGTCGACGCGCTCACGACACCCGACCGTCGGAAGGTGGTCGCGCAGTACCGACATCAGGCCGCCTCGAAGAAGGACATCGACCGCCAGGACGACACGCGTGAGAAGACCGGCGTTTCCACGGGCGCGTACGCGGTCAACCCCGTCAACGGTGAGTCGATCCCGGTCTGGGTCGCCGACTACGTGCTGATGGGCTACGGCACCGGCGCGATCATGGCGGTCCCGTGCGGTGACCAACGCGACTTCGAGTTCGCCAGGCTCCATGGTTTGGCGATACCGCCGATTCAGCAACCGCCCGACCGCGACGTCGACACATCGACGTGGGCATCCGCGTTCACCGGCAATGCGCCGTACATCAACAGCTCCAACGGCTCGCTGCGTCTGGATGGGATCGCGAGCGTCGCCGAAGCCAAGCGGCTGACGAATGCCTGGCTCGAGGAGAACGGTCACGGTCACGCTGCGGTCACCTACAAACTGCGTGATTGGCTGTTCAGCCGGCAACGGTACTGGGGAGAGCCGTTCCCGATCGTGTACGACATCGACGGCAATCCGCACGGCCTGCCCGACGACCAGCTTCCCTTGGTGCTGCCGGAGACCGACAGCTTCTCGCCGCGAACGTTCGACCCCGACGACGAGTTCTCCAATCCCGAGAGCCCGCTCGACCGGCTCGAGTGGTGGACGAACGTCGAGCTCGATCTCGGTGACGGGGTGAAGCCGTATCGACGCGACACCAACGTGATGCCGCAATGGGCCGGGAGTTGCTGGTATGAGCTGCGCTACCTCGACCCGACGAACGAGGAACGCTTCGTCGATCCGGAAGTCGAGCGGTACTGGATGGGCCCTCAGCCTGTTGGTCACGACGGACACGAACATCCCGGCGGCGTCGATCTGTACGTCGGCGGTGTGGAGCACGCCGTGCTGCACCTGCTGTACGCCCGCTTCTGGCACAAGGTCTTGTTCGATCTCGGCCACCTGTCGTCCAAGGAGCCCTACTACCGGCTGTTCAACCAGGGGTACATCCTCGCCGCGGCCTACAAGGATGATCGCGAGATCTACGTCGAGGCCACCGAGGTCATCGAGCGCGACGGCGCCTACTTCCACGACGGCCAACCGGTCACGCGCGAGTGGGGCAAGATGGGCAAGAGTCTGAAGAACGCTGTCACGCCCGACGACATCTGTCAGGAGTTCGGCGCCGACACCCTTCGCCTCTATGAGATGGCGATGGGCCCGCTCGATGCCTCGCGGCCGTGGGAGACGCGCGACGTCGTCGGCATGTACCGATTCCTGCAACGGCTGTGGCGCAACATGGTCGACGAGGAGACCGGCGACCT
>DASWRR010000405.1:0-4697 GCA_036403055.1 Ilumatobacteraceae bacterium
GAAGGATCTGCCGCGTTCCACGGACGTTACGGAACACTGATCGGTGTCCTCGACGACATCGAGGTGACTGCGACGACCGTCGATCTCGCGCCCGGCGACGCGCTCGTGCTCTACACCGACGGAGTCACGGACGTACCACCGCCGTACGAGATCGAGGAACACGATCTGCTCGCGCTCGTGCAACGCGCCACCACCCGTACGCGAACCGCCGAAGCGCTCGCGGACACGATCGAAGCCGAACTGACCGCCGTGCTGCCGCTGGAACGACGGCACGACGACATCGCACTACTCGTCCTTCGTTGTTGAACCGACGACGCCGGCATGCGTCAGCGCGGCGCTGATCGCCTCGCTTGCATTCGCGGCCAGCGACCGGCCGACGCGAGTCTCGTCCGGCCCGAACGCGTGGTAATCGCGCGAGTACAGGCTCAGGGCGCCGTGCACGACACCGTCGACGAGGATCGGGAACGTGACCATGCTCATGATGCCTCGGCGGCGGCACGCGGCGCGGAAGTCTGGCCATTGGCCCGTCGAGTTGCTCGACGCGATCCGACAGATCCTGCCGGAGCTGAGTGCCTGGATGGCCGGCCCGTCCTTCGACTCGAGTTGTATGTCGTCGATGTCGACGATCTCGTCGTCACTGACGACCGCTGGGTGGATCTCCCCCGAGACGAGCAGCATCATGTCGACGAAGTCGACGGCTTCGAGCACGTGCCGCGCCGACGAAACGACGTCGCGCAGCGCGTCGAGAACGGCGGGATTGCCGAGGACTGATTGCATCGCCCCCGGCGCGACAACGTCGTCATTGAGGTTTTCACTGTGCGGCATGGCAGATCTCTCTGTCGTTGGCGCCCAGCTTTCTCAAGGCTTCGTCAAGCTTACCCGGCCGAGCGGGAGTGGAAACCTTCGTTTCTCGAGCAATTCCCGACGTTTCATCCCGACGCGCGGGCGCCGTTCGTGGTGGGGTCAGCGCCTTTTGGAACTCGACTTGCGGCGCTGCGAACGTCGTGGCCTCGGCTGTGGAACAGGCTCGCCGGCATCGGCCTTCGCTTGCGCAATCGCATCACCGAGCGCCAGCCACTCTTCGCGAGGCAGCGCCTCTTTGAGCGCCGGAAGGATCTCGCCCTCCTCTTCCTGCACGTGGTGCTCGATGCCGCCGAGGAGCATCTGAGCAACTGCGCCAAACCCTGGTTGCTGGACCATGCCGACCATCTTCGTCAGTCCGTCGCGCGCCAACCCGTGCTCGATCTCGGCCTCTTCTTCGTCGTCGGCACCGACATGCTCGGCGACTGCGGGGTACAAGATGTTCTCTTCGATCTGCATGTGCAGTGTGAGTGCCTTCTCGACCTCGCTCGTCATCTGCTCGCGCTCGCGGCCTTCCTCGGACTCGCTCAGCGCCGTCAGCATCCGGCGGACCTCTCGATGGTCGGCTTTCAAAATCGTCATCGGATCGTTCATCGTGTCCTCCTCTTTGGTCGTTTGGTCGTTTGGCGAGATCGGTTACCCGCGAGACGACACCGTCAAACTGCTCCGGCGTCGTCCTCAGTCACCGGGTTCGGGGGCGTGCGGTTCGGCGTCAACCGCGGCGTCGACGGATCCGTCGACATCGGCAGGAACGACCGGTACCTCAACGAGTCTTCTTCCGAGAACTCTGCGCCACACAACATGCAGCGGTAGTCCGCGTCCGAATCCTCGTAGTAACCCTTTCGGAGCCAGTGGTTGTCACCGCAATCCGTTGCCATCTCGAACCCTCCTCTGCGGGCTTCTGTACCCAGCGTCTGGCGCGTTCAATCGCCGAAAAAGGTGCCGCCAAGCCGATGTTTCGCGTCGCGAGGTCCTGGGTAGCGTCGCCGGACCGATGCCCAAGAAACGAGGATTCACGCGTGCCCAAATCGACGTCGCGAAGCAACCCCGCAACGACCAGATCGAATCAAAGAGGCTCGCAGGGGCGCCCAGTCACTGATGCCTCGCAACCTCCGATCCTGATACCGCGCACGAGCAAGGTTCCCGCGCAGGACAGTGACTTCCTGACGACCGGGCTCGGTCAGCGGCTCTCGCACACGGATGATTCACTCAAGGTCGGGCGGCGTGGCCCGACGTTGATGGACGACTTCCACCTTCGCGAAAAGATCACGCACTTCGATCATGAGCGCATCCCCGAGCGCGTGGTGCATGCGCGTGGCACGGCCGCCCATGGCGTGTTCGAGTCGTACGGGACCGCGGCCGATCTGACGTCGGCAGGCTTCCTACAGCCGAATCGCGTGACGCCGGTCTTCACTCGTTTCTCGACGGTCATCGGTTCACGCGGGTCGGCGGACACAGTTCGCGATGTGCGCGGGTTTGCGGTGAAGTTCTACACGGAGGAAGGAGTTTTCGACCTCGTCGGGAACAACATCCCGGTGTTCTTCATCCGCGACGGCATCAAGTTCCCGGACTTGATCCACGCCGCGAAACCCGAACCCGACATCGAGATCCCGCAGGCGCAAACCGCGCACACGACGTTCTGGGACTTCGTGTCCATGTTGCCGGAATCGCCGCACATGCTGATGTGGGTGATGTCGGATCGGGCGATCCCTCGGTCGTACCGGATGATGGAAGGGTTCGGGGTGCACACCTTCCGGCTCGTCAATGCTGCCGGTGATACCAGTCTCGTGAAGTTCCATTGGAAGCCGGTGCTCGGTGTGCACGGCTTGGTGTGGGAGGAGGCGCAGACGTTGAGCGGCGTCGATCCCGACTTCCACCGTCGAGATCTGTACAACGCGATCGGTGCCGGTGCGTTTCCCGAGTGGGAGCTCGGCGTGCAGGTCATGCCCGACGCCGAAGATCAGTACTTCAACGGCATCGACCTCCTCGACGCGACCAAGATCGTGCCGGAGGAGCTGTCGCCCGTGCTGCCGATCGGTCGGTTGACGCTCGATCGGCGACCGGCCAACTTCTTCGCAGAGGTCGAGCAAGTCGCGTTCCACACCGGCCATCTCGTTGCCGGCATCGAAGTCGTCGACGACCCGTTGATGCAGGCTCGTATGTTCAGCTACCTCGACACGCAACTCACGCGCCTCGGTGGGCCGAACTTCACGCAGCTCCCGATCAACCGACCGCAAGCACCCGTCAACGACAACTTCCGCGACGGCTTCCATCAGACCGCGGTGCATCACGGACGCACGCCGTACCTCCCCAACGCCGTCGGTGGCGGATGTCCCTTCCTGGCCGGCGCGGAAGACGGCGGGTACATCCACGTGCCGCGAGTGATCGAAGGTGCGCGAGTCCGCGAACGCGGCCCGGACGACGAGTACGCCCAGGCGACGCTGTTCTGGCACAGCATGACCGAGATCGAGCAGGACCACATCGTCGACGCGTTCACGTTCGAGCTCGGTCACGTCGAGGTGCCCGCAGTGGTCGATCGAATGGTGACACGGCTGATGCTGATCGAGCCCGAGCTCGCACGGAGAGTCAGCTTCGGCCTGGGCCTGCCCGAGCCGGAATACGGTGTCGACGCTGAGCCAAATGTCGAAACCGACGACGAGCCGGTGCAGGACGCGACCGGAGGTCTCGATTCGTCGCCTGCGCTCTCCATGGTGACCGAGGATCTGTATCCCGTCGACGGAAGGGTTGTTCAGATCCTGGCCAATGACGGTTGCGACCTCAACGGCGTGCGAGCGCTGCAGGCAGCCGTCCTTGCCGTCGGCGCAGTTCCACATGTCGTCGCCACCCACAAGGGCACGATTGCGGGCCCCGGTCGACGCGCCGATCGGCTGACCGTCGATCGATCGTTCCACACGTCCAGCTGCGTGGAGTGCGATGCGGTCGTCGTCGCCGGCGGCGCCAACTTCATAGAGAACCCAGCGGTGATCACCTGGATCCAAACGGCGTATCGGCACTTCAAGCCGATCGCCGCATGGGGTGACGGCGAGCAGCTCCTCACCGCCGCAGGCGTTTCAGCCAGTGCCGCTGGCGTCGTCGTCGGTGACAAGGCGAACAAGGCGTTCACGAACTCGCTGATCACCGCGCTCACCGCACACCGGCACTGGGACAGAGCGGCCGTCCACCCGACTCGAACGACAGAACAGGCGGTCTGACCATGCCGAGTGGAATCGACCTCATCCTTGCGGATCACCGGCGCGTCGAAGCGCTCTTCGAAGAGTTCGAGCAGACCGGCAACGCCGACCTGATCGGACAGGTCATCGACGCCCTCAAAGGCCACGACGACGCCGAGCAGGCCGCGTTGTATCCGTTCGCCGGGAACCTCCTCGGCGACGTCGCGCTCATCGAAGGTCTGGCAGCTGCGCATTCATACGTCAAGAAGCAGATCGATCTCATCACGACCCGCGAGGGCCTGCCACTGCTCGAGGCGTTCCTCGGCTTGCGCGACATGGTGGCGGAGCACGTCGCCGACGAGGAGAACAACTTGTTGCCGGCACTCACCGAACACGCGACGACACAGCAACTGGAAGGACTCGGCGCCCGCATCCTGCAGGCGAAGCAGCGCGTCGGATGACAGCCACGCACGACGGGTTTCGTTTGCGACGTGTGGGACACGGGTAGGACCGTGGCCTCCGCCGACTTCTGTGGAAAGGAACCGTCATGTCAACCGATGAGAACGTGGATCGCTCGATCAAGCAAGAGCGGGCGGAGGGAGTCAAGAAGGCTTTCGAGAAACCGGAGCAAGGCACACCGCAAGAACCACAGGCATCAGAACCGGT
>DASWRR010000406.1:0-6018 GCA_036403055.1 Ilumatobacteraceae bacterium
CGGACCCTGGAACATCTACCAGGTCGCCAACAGCGATCTCGTCGTTCCGTTGACGACACAACCGGTCGTCGTCAACCATCGCGGCGGCGATCAACGCGAACGGAACCTCGAGCTCGGCATGAGTTGGTTCCAGCACCAGGACGAGTGGGCTGCGATGCCGGCCGACAACGGTCCCGCCGACTGGCAGCGAATCGACGTGCAGGTCGACCGGACGCGAAGCGATGGGCTCGCGCCGGGGTCGTCCGGCCGCAAGATCGACATCGTCCAGCCGTCGTCGGCGATCCAGGCGAAGCCGCTGCCGGCGGTCACCGTCAGCAACGTGCACCTCGGCGACCAAGACCTACGGTTCAGTGTCGACCAGATCGGCGTGCCGGTGCTGGTGAAGATCAGCTACTTCCCGAACTGGCACGTGAGCGGCGCAAAGGGTCCCTACCGCATCGCGCCGAACTTGATGGTCGTCGTGCCGACGTCGAAGGACGTGCACCTCACGTACGAGCGATCGTCGCTCGACTACCTCGCGTACCTCCTGACGCTCGTCGGCATCGCCTTCTTGATCTTCATGCGGATTCGCGGCGACGTGCGTCATGCGAACACCCATCCGTTCGGCAACGATGCCGACGACGAGTTCCAGTGGGACGAATGGGATTCGAGCGCCGACGACACCGCAACGATGATCGATTCGACGCCGCCCGAGTTGTGGCTTCCCGACACCGGCGATGATCCGCTCGAACCCGATCTCAGTGCCGAGTCGCTCGTGTGGGCCTCGCCACCCGATGCGCCGGGCCGCTCGAACGGCGACCCTCCCACCGTGACCGGCGCGCCTGACGGTAGCCTCTAGGCCCCATGCCCTCGACCGACCCGAAGGTGCTCGACGCGATCGTCAAAGCGTACGACGTACGTGGCACCGTCCCAGATCAGCTCAACACCGAGGTTGCTCATGCGTTGGGAACCGGGTTCGCCCGCTTCGCGAACGCACCACGAATCCTCGTCGGCCGCGACATGCGCCCGTCAGGGCCCGAGCTCGTCGATGCGTTCATCCGCGGCGTGCTCGAGCAGGGTGTCGACGTCGTCGACCTCGGGCTCTCGTCGACCGACCTCGTGTACTTCGCGGCCGGCACGCTCGACGCGCCCGGTGCGATGTTCACTGCGTCCCACAACCCAGCGCAGTACAACGGCGTCAAGTTCTGCCTCAGCGGCGCACGCGCCGTCGGACAGGACACGGGTCTTGCCGACATCAAGGCGATCGCCGCTGATGTGCTCAGCGGACGGGCGCCCGCCGCGGCACACCGTCCGGGTTCGTCGACACAACGCAACCTCCTCAGCGCGTTCGCCGACCACGTCGTGTCGTTCATCGATCGGACGGCGATGCACCCGCTGCGCGTCGTTGCCGACACCGCGAACGGGATGGGTGGCCTCGTCGTGCCGGCCGTGTTCGAGCGTCTTCCGCAGTTGACGCTGGAAGTGATGTACGGCGATCTCGACGGAACGTTCCCGAACCATCCCGCGGACCCGCTGCAGCCGGCCAATCAACGCGACCTCCAAGCCAGGGTCGTGTCGGGCGGGTTCGACGTGGGGCTCGCCTTCGACGGCGACGCCGACCGGGTCTTCGTCGTCGACGAGACGGGACGAGGTCTCAGTGGATCGACGACCACGGCGCTCCTCGCCGCAGCAATCCTGAGGTCGCACCCCGGTGCGACCGTGCTGCACAACCTCATCTGTTCGAAGGCGGTGCCGGAGGTGATCAAGGAGAGCGGCGGTGTGCCCGTGCGCACGAAGGTCGGCCACTCGTTCATCAAACAGATCATGGCCGAGACCGGCGCAGTGTTCGGCGGTGAGCACTCGGCGCACTACTACTTCCGCGACAACTTCGGCGCCGACTCCGGCCTCATCGCGTCCGTCGTCGTGCTGTCGGAGATCAGCCGAGCCGACACCGTGTTGTCGGTCGTCCGCAAGCCGTTCGAGCGTTACTCGTCGAGCGGCGAGATCAACACGCAGGTGCACGATCCGGTCGCTGTCATGGCCCACGTCGCCGAGAAGTTCGCCGGCCAGCAGCAAGACCGGTTGGACGGCCTCACGGTGGACTGCGGCCAATGGTGGTTCAACCTTCGCCCATCCAACACCGAGCCGCTGTTGCGACTGAACCTCGAAGCGACGACACGCGACGAATGCGATCAGCGTGTCGCCGAAGTGCTCGCGCTGATCACGAGCGCATGACACCGACGCGTCACCGGCGCGAGGGTCGCAAGCGTTGTCATGTGGAAGGATTGTCCTGATGTCGCTCGATCCACGACTGCTCGCAGTGCTGGCCTGCCCTGAGGACAAGGGCCCGTTGTACTACCTCGGTGACGCCGACGGTCTGTACAACCCTCGATTGCACCGCCGCTACGTCGTCCGTGACGGCATTCCGGTGATGCTGATCGACGAGGCTGTGGCAGTCGACGACGCCGAACACGAGACCATCATGAACCGCGTGACCAGCGAGGGTCTGACTCCGACGTTCGCCGCGTGACCACTTTGGAGGCATCGTGCGATACCATCACACAATGAAGTCGAGTCGTCACGTCGCGCGGTTGCTCGTTGCCGCGGTGCTGGTCATCGGCGCCGGCGTCGTGGCGGTGCCGGGCGGTGTCGTCTCCGCCGTCCCGTGCACGTTGTGCGGCGGCGGAGAGTTCCACCCGCTCACGCCGGCTCGAATCTTCGACTCTCGTCCCGCTTCCCAGGTCAACGACGTCGCCCCGGCGGGCGCAAAGCCGCTCGGCGCGCCCGAGCCGCAGACGTTCAACATCAACATGCTCGGGTTTGGCGGCATCCCCGCGGACGCGGCGCAGGTGCTGTCCGTGGTCGTCAACATCACCGTCACCGAACCAGGCGCGAACGGCTACCTCGAGGCGTATGGCGCCGGAGCGCAGCCCGCAGGGCACACCTCGATCATCAACTTCGCGCCGAACCAGACAGTGCCGAACGTGGCGATCGTCCGCCCGGGAGCCGGCGGTGCGCTGACGATCGGGTTGTACGGTCTGACCGGGTCGGCCAACGTGATCGTCGATGTGTTCGGCTGGTTCTCGACGAGCTCGTACACCACCCCCGACGGCGCGCGCTTGATCCCGACGTCACCGTCGCGCATCCTCGACACTCGTGACGGGACCGGTCGTCCTTCGGTGACGCCGCTCGGTCCGAAAGAGACGATGGAGCTGCAGATCCGCGGCGCCGACGGTGTCAATCCCGCCGTCACCGACGTGGTGCCCGATTCACCACAGGTCACCGGCGTGTTGCTCAACATGGTCGGCATCACGACCGACCCCGGCGGCAGGGCGACGTACCTCTCACTGCTCCCGGACGCGCCGACGCCAGGGGTCGACCCGACCACCTCGAACGTCAACCTCGCCGCCGGCGTGATCAAGGCCAACCTCGTCTTCGTCCCCGTCGGTGCCGACGGCAAGGTCCGCATCTTCAACTATCAGGGCCAGACGCAGGTCGTCGCCGACGTGGTCGGCTACATGCGCACCGGCTTCGACGAGCCGACTCGCGCCGGTCGAGTCGTGCCGCTGTCGTCGCCCTACCGAACGTTCGACACACGGGCGCCGCAGTGGGGTGGCGCCCCGTTGGGGCCGGGTCAAGCCGAAGACTGGAGCTTCGCCGACTTCTCGAGCTCGGTGTTCATCGGGTCGGCGTCGGTCGGCCCGCAGCTCGGTGTCATCGGCAACCTGACGTCTGCTTCGGTCGCCCGTCAATATCCGTCGCAGCTCGCCCAGTCCTATCTCACCGCGTATCCCACGGACGCGCCGCGCCCGACGTCGTCGAACCTCAACACGATCGAGGGTCCGCCGATCCCCAACATGGCGGTCCTCAAGTACGGTGCGAACGCGACGGTGCGCGTGTACAACAACGCCGGCTACACGCAGTACCTGTTCGACGCCGCGGCTGTCGTTCTCGACAACATTGCGCCGTAGACTGGGCGAACCCACGGGCTGAATTGAGCGTTGCCAGCTGGCACCGGCCCGAACTACAACTGTTTGCTCGCACGTCGTTCAGTGCCTGCTCTTCCCGTGGAGGATTTCAATGACTTCGTCACTCGCCGCGCGTCGCGATTACCGCGTCGCCGATCTCTCGCTCGCGCCGTTCGGTCGCAAGGAGATCCATCTCGCCGAACATGAGATGCCGGGCCTCCGCGCTTTACGCAAGGAGTTCGGACCGTCGAAGCCGCTCCAGGGGGCGCGCATCTCCGGGTCGTTGCACATGACGATCCAGACCGCGGTGCTGATCGAGACGTTGGTCGAGCTCGGCGCCGAAGTGCGGTGGGCGAGCTGCAACATCTTCTCCACCCAGGATCACGCGGCGGCTGCCGTTGCCGTCGGGCCGGACGGCACGGTCGAAGAGCCGAACGGTGTCCCGGTGTTCGCCTGGAAGGGCGAGACGCTCGAGGAGTACTGGTGGTGCGCCGAGCAGATGATGACCTGGCCAGACGGTGTCAACGGTGAGCAACAGGGCCCGAACATGATCCTCGACGACGGCGGCGACGCGACGTTGCTGTTGCACAAGGGTGCCGAGTTCGAGCGGACCGGTGAGGTCCCCGATCCGACCTCGGCGTCGAACCCCGAGTTCGCGATCGTTCTCGGTCTGCTGCAGCGTTCGCTGCGTACCGACCCGCAGAAGTGGACGCAGATGGCGAAGCGAATCAAGGGCGTGACGGAGGAGACGACGACCGGTGTCATGCGGCTCTACAAGATGCACGAGCGCGGCGAGCTGATGTTTCCGGCGATCAACGTCAACGACTCCGTCACCAAGAGCAAGTTCGACAACCTCTACGGATGCCGGCACTCGCTGGTCGACGCGATCTGCCGGGCCACCGACGTGATGCTCGGCGGCAAGGTTGCCGTCGTCTGCGGTTACGGCGACGTGGGCAAGGGTTGCGCTCAGGCGTTGAAGGGCCAGGGTTGCAGGGTCATCATCACCGAGGTCGACCCCATCAACGCGCTCCAAGCCGCGATGGAGGGCTACCAGGTGGCCGTCATGGAAGACGTCGTCGGTACCGCCGACATCTTCGTGTCGGCAACCGGCAACGACCACATCATCACCGTCGACCACATGCATCAGATGAAGCACAACGCGATCGTCTGCAACATCGGCCACTTCGACAGCGAGATCGACATGGCCGGCTTGGCCCGAAGTGGCGCGGCGCACGACCAGTTGAAGCCCGGCACCGACCTGTGGTCGTTTCCCGACGGCCACGCGATCATCGTTCTTGCGGAGGGACGTCTCGTCAACCTCGGCTGCGCGACCGGACATCCGAGCTTCGTGATGAGCTGCTCGTTCAGCAATCAAGTCATTGCCCAGATGGAGCTGTTCAACAACACTGAGCAGTATCCGCTCGGCGTGCACGTGCTGCCGAAGAAGCTCGACGAGAAGGTTGCCCGACTTCACCTCGACGCGCTCGGCGTGAAGCTGACGAAGCTGACCGACGAGCAAGCCGAGTACCTCGGCGTCGAGCCCTCCGGCCCCTTCAAGCCCTCGCACTACCGCTACTGATCCGACGTCGCGTCAATGGAGTGGCGCGACTTCGGCCGTTCGCCTCGGTAGGTCGAGGCGGGGGATCAGGATGTGGACGAGTGGTCCGATTCCGATCACGAACGCGAGCGTCCCGATCCCGACGTGACCGCCGAGCGCGATGCCGGCCGCCATCACGACGGCTTCGAGCACGGTGCGGGTCACGCGAACCGAGTAACCGTGCGCCGCAACGCCGATCATGATGCCGTCGCGTGGGCCGGTGCCGAGACCGGCGCCGATGTACAGACCTGAGCCGATCGCGATCATCAGCACGGCGCCGACGACGTAGGCGAGCCGTGGAACGAGGCGATCGGTCGACGGGAGATGGTCACCGATGAGGTTCACGACGAGCCCGATCTCGAGCGCGTTGAGGATCGTCCCGACGCCGGGTCGTTGATGCAGCGGTATCCACAGGAGCAGCAGCAGGACGCCGACGATCTCGATCACCCATCCAAGTGCGAGGCCGGTGTGGCG
>DASWRR010000407.1:0-4325 GCA_036403055.1 Ilumatobacteraceae bacterium
GGCCGCCGGCCCGGCGGGTCAGTCCTTCGTGGCGACCGCGTTCGGCGTGACGTTCATCTTCGGCTCGTACTCCGCAACGTCGACCACGCGCCCTTCTCCGATGAACTTGGCGCGCAGTGCTGTCCGGCACGAGGTGCACGGCCCGTAGAAGTTCTCGTCGACTGTCGCGCGACATCGCGGGCACACGAACTGATCCGTGCCGTTCACGTCGATGCGGAGTTCTTCAACATCGCACCGGCCAACACGCCGGTGTGCCGGCCGTGCTCCATGAACACCTGGCCGTTGACGAGCGTGTAGTCGTACCCCGTCGCCCCTTGCACGTAGCGACCCGCTCCATGCGGGAAGTCGTAGACGTAGGTGGGCGCCGGCAACTCGAGGGCGTCGAAGTCGATGACGTTCACGTCGGCGAAACTACCCGTTGCCAACCGCCCGCGACCGGCCAAGCCGAAGAGATCGGCGGTGTCGCTGGTGAGGCGGCGAACACCTTCCTCGAGGCTCCATCGAGCGCGTTCGCGGATCCAGTACGACAGCAGGAAGGTCGGCTGACTCGCGTCGAGGATCTGGCCGACGTGCGCACCGGCATCGGCAAGCCCCAACGTGACGAGATCGTCGTCGAGCATGTCCTCCACCGCCGACATCTTCTGGTTGAGGAAGGGGAAGCTGCACACGAGTGCGCCGTCGTGCTCGAGTTGCAACTCGATGTACGCCGCCGCGGCGCTGATACCTCGGTGATGCGCTATTGCACCGAGCGACGTGGAGGGATCGAGGTCGTAACGCGCACCCCGCCTACCGGATCCGTCGAGCTCGTTGACCACGAACAGTTGGTCGAGATCGAGCCCCGGCGGCGTCGCGTCGGCAGCCTCGATCAGCCGTGTCCGCGTCGCCGGGTCGCGCAACGCAACGAGCTTCTTGCCGTTGCGCATCTCTCTCAGATCGCGCCAGCAGCTCGCCCGATCGAACGGCGTGCGGGTGTCGAGACTGAACAACACGCCGACGCTGCGAGCGGTCGTCTGAGGGCGGACATTCGCGCCCGTCAGGTTCTCGTGCTTGGCGAGCTCGATCACCTTGGCGTACAGATCGGGCCGGCTGTCGTGCTGCAACAAACCGAAGCTGACGGGGCGCCCACTTCGCCGGCTGACCTCACCCATCCACGCCATCTCCGAACGTGTGCACGGAATGTCCGCGTCGTCGCGGCGCTCGCCCTCACCGATCCGGCTCGCGCTCTCGAACACACCGGCGCCATGGCGACGCAGCACGTCGGCGAACGCGAACAGCTCCTCGGGTTCTGCGTAGGTTCCTGGAACCGGACGGCCGTCGGGCACCTTGTGCAAGAACGTTCGGCTCGTGCTGAAGCCGAGTGCGCCACCGCGCAACGCCTCGGCAAGCAGATCGGTCATCGTCGACAGCTCGTCCGCGGTCGGCGCGCCTTCTTCGATCCCGCGCGGGCCCATCGCGTATTGCCGCAACGCGCAATGACCGACCATGCCACCCACGTTGATGCCCTTCGGCATCCGGCCGACGCTCGCGAGGTACTCGCCATACGTGACCCAGTCCCACGCGAGACCGTCGAGGATCGCGTCGCGAGGTATGTCCTCGACGCTCTCCATCATCGCCGCGAGCACGTCGCGATCTTCCGGTTTGCATGGCGCGAACGTGACGCCGCAGTTGCCCATGACGACGCTCGTGATGCCGTGGTAACAACTGCTCGACCCGATCGGATCCCATGCGAGTTGGGCATCGAGATGCGTGTGGATGTCGACGAAACCTGGTGTCACCATGCGGTCGGTTGCATCGATCACGCGCGCTGCCGACCCGACGATGTTGGGCGCGACGTCGACGATGTGATCGTTGACGATCGCGACGTCCGCGTTCCGAGGTGGACCGCCGGTCCCGTCGATCACAGTCCCGCCGCGAATGAGAATGTCGAACGTACCCACCAGTTGCCGACCCCCGTCGATTCACGGCTCCTGACAAGCCGAAACCGTCACCGTATCGGGCGACTCAGCGTGAGTCGATGGGTAGACGTTGCAGTTTGATTACATGGCGTGAGCTGGCAACCTCGCACAGCGTGTACTACAGCGTCACACACCTTCGAGTGCCAGACCGAGCCGACGCACACCTTCGGCAATTTCGTCGTCCTCGTAGTACGCGTAGCTGAGGCGCAGATGATTGCGCAGCACACCCGTCGGCGAGAACAGCGCGCCATGGCGCACATCGACGCCACCTTGCTTCGCAGCCGCACGCAACGTCGCGCCGTCAGCATCGTGCGGGAGCCGCAACCATACGAAGTAGCCACCGTCAGGAACGTCGAAGTGCACCGACGCTGGAAGGTGCTCGCGCAGCGCGGCCACCATCGTCGACGACCGTCGCGCGAACGTGGCCCGTAACCACTCGAGGTATTCCTGCTGCCAACCCATGCGCATGATCGCCGTCGCGAGACTCGACGTGACCGGGTTGAGGCCGCCGCCACTGAGTATCAATCCGGAGTCCGCGAGTGCGGCGAGCCGCTCGACCGATCCGTGGATCCAGCCGAGTCGCATGCCCGGAGCGAGGATCTTGGAGAACGTTCCGAGTGACAGGATCGGACCGTCGTCGACGAAGGCTGACATCGGCGGCGGCATCTTGTCGCGACCGAATTGGAGCAAGTGGTAGACCTCGTCGGCGACGACCAACACGTTCGACTCAGCGGCCAGTGCGACGAGGTCGCGCCGGCGTTGTTCGGACATCGTGATGCCGGTCGGGTTTTGAAATGCAGGAATCGTGTACACGAACGCGACCGTCTTGCCTTGGTTGCGCACGTCGATCACGGCCGCGTCAACCGCGGCGACCACGACCCCGTCGTCATCGACGGGAACACCGCGGATCTCGAGACCGTGATCTCGGAACATCTGAAACGCGAGGAAGTACGTCGGCTCCTCGACGATCACGACGTCACCCGGTTTCGCCAGCACGGTGCTCAACATCTCGAGGGCCTGCGAGTTCCCGTTCGTCGAGAACAGTTGCTCGGGAGACACCTTGGTCGCATAGGCCTCGGTGAGGAACTCGGCAAGTGCGAGACGGTGATAGCCGTCGCCCCACTCCGCGCCGTATTGCAGGAACTCGGGCGAGTCGTTGAACTGCATCGCGGCGGCTCGGCGGATGTAGTCGACCGGCAGGATCGCGTTGTTCGGCTGGCCGAGACCGAGGTCGATCACACCCTCCGGCACCACCACTTGCTGAAACTGGATCGTCGACACAGGTCTAACGTACGTCCATGAGGACCGCCGCCGGAACCACCGCCGACATCGTCACCGGGAGCTGTCATCACGACTGCCCCGATACGTGCGGATGGCACGTCACGGTCGACCGAACACGCGCTGTGCCGGTCGCTCTGCAGATGCGCGGGAACCCGGATCATCCGTACAGCAAGGGTGAGCTGTGTCCGAAGGTCAACAAGTTCCTCGACCGCGTCTACAGCGACGATCGCGTGCTGCACCCGCTGCGTCGTGTCGGCGCGAAGGGCGAGGGCCGGTTCGAGGAGATCACGTGGGACGAGGCGCTCACCGAGATCGCGTCGCGCTTCCACGAGATCATCGATCGCGACGGCGCTGAGGCGATCATGCCGTACAGCGATGCCGGCAACCAGAGCCTTCTCTCGATGGGCTTCCCGGAGCGATTCTGGAATCGCCTCGGCGCAACGCGCGTCGAACGCGCGATCTGCGGCCCAACCGTCGGTGCCGGGGTCAAGATGACGATGGGCACGACTCGATGTCTCGATCCGTTGGAGATCCGGCACTCCAAGTTGATCATCCTGTGGGGCACCAACACCAAGCTCACCAATCGTCACCTCTGGCCGACGATCGAGGAGGCGCGTTCGAACGGCGCACAGGTCATCGTCCTCGACCCGATTCGCACGCAGACCGCTGACGCCGCCGACTGGTTCATCCAGCCGCTGCCGGGCACCGACATTGCGTTGATGCTCGCCGTCATGCATGTGTTGATCCGCGACGGTCTGACCGACCAGCAGTGGGTTGCCGACCACACGCTCGGCTTCGAAGAGTTGGCCGCCCACGTCGAGGAGTGGACGCCCGAGCGTGCCGCCGCGACCTGCGGCGTCTCGGCGCACGACATCGAACGCCTCGCCGAGTTGTATGGCACGATCCGTCCCGCGGTGATCCGAACCTTGATCGGCGCCGAGCACCACGAGAACGGCGCGATGTTCTTTCGAACGCTTGCATGCCTCCCCGCGTTGGTCGGAGCGTGGCAAGACCGCGGCGGCGGTCTGGCGCGATCGATCGGTGTGTGGACTGCTGCGGTCGTCAACGGCGCGGCGCTCGAACGCCCAG